>JBDTPE010000040.1:0-11219 GCA_039932875.1 Betaproteobacteria bacterium
CCGATACAACGGTTGGTGGACCGCGTCAGCGCGGTGTTCGTACCGGTAGTGTTGGTGTGTGCACTGGCCACCTTGTTGCTGTGGGGTGGCATCACGGGCAACTGGCAGGCTGGCCTGCTCAATGCTGTCGCGGTGCTGGTCATCGCCTGTCCGTGCGCGCTGGGGCTGGCGACGCCGACCGCGATCATGGTCGGCACCGGTGTGGCAGCGCGGCACGGGATATTGATCAAGGATGCGCTGGCGCTGGAAATTGCGCACCGCATCGATATTGTTGCTTTCGACAAAACCGGCACGCTCACGATCGGCCAGCCAACGCTGATCGATGCCATCGCTGTCGATGGCGACCGCGCAAGCCTGCTTCGCCTGGCGGCCGGAATACAGCATGGCAGCGAGCATCCGCTGGCACGCGCCGTGGGTGATGCGGCGATTGCCGAATCCATCGCCGTGCCGGTTGCCAGCGACGTGAGGGCAATGGCCGGTAAGGGTGTAATTGCGAATATCGACGGCCAGTCTTACGCGATTGCCAGTACCCGCTATGCACGTGAACTGATGCAGGAACTACCTTCGTCGCTGACGGCTGAGGCCACACGCTTGCAAAGCGAAGGACGCACCGTGTCCTGGTTGATGCGGGTTGGCAACATCCCGCAGGCAATTGGTCTGTTGGCCTTTGGTGATACGGTGAAGCCAACCGCAAAGGCGGCGATTGATCGTTTACATGCGCTGGGTGTGGTTTGTGTGATGCTCAGCGGAGATAACGCAGGCAGTGCAAATGCGGTTGCAAAACAATTGGGCATCGATGACGTTCGCGCCGAAGTGCTGCCTGCGGACAAGGCGCGCATCATCGGCGAGCTGCGCAAAACTGTTGCATCCATCAACGGCTCGTCTTCGCGCGAAAAAGCAGACAAACAAAGAATTATTGCCATGGTCGGCGACGGCATCAATGATGCACCGGCACTGGCTGCCGCCGATATCGGTATCGCCATGTCAACCGGTACCGATGTCGCCATGCAGGCAGCGGGCATCACGCTCATGCGCGGCGATCCCGCGCTGGTGGCTGACGCTATCGACATTTCTCGCCGTACTTATGCCAAGATTCGCCAGAATCTGTTTTGGGCATTCGTCTACAACGTCGTCGGCATTCCTGCTGCCGCATTCGGACTGCTGAACCCGATGGTCGCAGGTGCGGCAATGGCGCTGAGCAGTGTGAGTGTGGTGTCGAACGCGCTGCTACTAAAGCGTTGGAGGCCGCCGACCAAAATAGCAAAATAGTCGTTTTCGCCACACGGGTTTTTGAACGCCTGCCTTGAAATGGTGTCGGTACGTGGCTTGCAATCCAACTGGAACATTTCCAAGACGATGATCAAAGAAAAGCAAACCGACGAAGATCATCCGCCCGACATTCCACTGCTCAAAAAACTCGGCCCCGGTCTGATCACCGGTGCTGCCGATGACGACCCGTCCGGCATTGCCACCTATTCGCAGGCCGGTGCGCAGTACGGCTACGGCATGATCTGGAGTGTGTTGTTCACGACGCCGTTGATGATCGGCATCCAGATCGTTAGCGCGCGCATCGGTCGTGTCACCGGTCATGGGCTGGCAGCGAACATACGTGAACACTATCCGAGATCACTGCTGTATTTCATCGTCTCACTGCTCCTGTTGGCCAACACCATCAATATCGCTGCCGATTTGGGCGCCATGGGAATTGCCTTGCAATTGCTGATCGGAGGCAGCACCGCCGTCTATGTCGTGCTGTTCGCACTGGTGTCTCTGGTGTTGCAGATATTTATCCCTTTTCCACGCTATTCGCCGATTCTGAAGTGGCTGACATTGGCGCTGTTTGCCTATGTCGGTACGGTGCTGGTCGTACATGTTCCCCTGGAAGAAGCGCTACGCGGCGCGCTGCAGCCATATCTGTCGTTCGACCGTGACTACGCGGCGCTCCTGGTCGCGGTACTGGGTACCACAATTAGTCCCTACCTGTTTTTCTGGCAGGCATCGCAGGAAGTCGAGGAGCAGCGCGCCACGCCGGGCGACGAGCCGTTGATCAGCGCGCCGCATCAGGCGACTACCAATTTCAGACGCATCAAGTTCGATACATTTATCGGCATGACGTTTTCCAATCTCATCGCGTTCTGCATCATGCTCACGACTGCCGTCACGCTCCATGCTTCCGGTGTCACTAATATTGAATCGTCGACGCAAGCAGCTGAGGCGCTTAGACCGCTGGCGGGTGATTTTGCTTTCTTGTTGTTTGCCATGGGCATTCTTGGCACCGGCATGTTGGCAATTCCGGTACTGGCTGGCTCCGCCGCGTACGCCGTAGCAGAGAGCTTTCGATGGCCGATTGGCCTGGGGCTGCCACTGGCTGAAGCGCGTGGCTTTTACGCAATTCTAAGCATCGCGACGCTGCTTGGCGTCGGCATCGCATTTTCCGGTGTGGCCCCGATCAAGACCTTGCTCTGGGCGGCAATCGTCAATGGTGTAATTTCGGTGCCGATCATGGCCGTGATGATGTTGCTTGCCGTAAAGCCCGCAGTGATGGGCAAGTTCGTCGTAGGACGCAAACTGTGGGCGCTGGGCTGGCTGGCGACGTTTGTGATGGCCGTCGCAGTAGTCGTGATGTTTGCCATGATGTAAAGTGACTTGCGATACCGTTTCCCACCGGGGTAAAGCAATGCCAACGCAGGGTGCCACTAACGCGATGCCGCTGGACGGCTTAAAAGTGCTGGAGATGGGAACGTTGATCGCCGGCCCGTTTTGTGGACGGCTACTCGCCGAATTCGGCGCCGTGGTCATCAAGATCGAATCGCCTGCCGACGCGCGCAACGAAGGCGGCGACCCTTTGCGAAAATGGCGGAAGCTCCATGAAGGCACGAGCCTGTGGTGGTACGCGCAGGCGCGCAACAAGAAATCAGTGACCGTCAATCTGCGTGAAAAAGAAGGTCAGGACATCGTCCGCAAGCTCGCGCTGGATGCCGACATCATCGTCGAGAATTTCCGTCCCGGTACGCTCGAGAAATGGAATCTCGGTTTCGATGCGCTTAGCAAGGAAAACCCGAAGCTGATCATGGTGCGGCTGTCCGGCTTCGGCCAGACCGGGCCGTACAAGGATCGCGTCGGCTTCGGCGCCATCGGCGAATCGATGGGCGGCATGCGCTATCTCACCGGCTATCCGGATCGCGCGCCGGTGCGGGTGGGCATCTCGATCGGCGACTCTCTTGCGGCAATGTATGGCGCGATGGGTGCGTTGATGGCATTGCATCATCGGCACAAAACTGGCAAGGGGCAGATGGTCGATGTGGCGTTATATGAGGCCGTATTCTCGATGATGGAGTCGATGTTGCCTGAATTCGGCATGTCCGGTTTTGTACGTGAGCGCACCGGCGCCTCGTTGCCGGGCATCGTGCCATCCAATACCTATTTGTGCGGCGACGGCCAATACGTGGTCATCGGTGCCAACGGCGATTCGATTTTCAAACGTATGATGCTGGCCATTGGGCGCGACGATCTGGCGAATGATTCCGCACTTGCGGACAATGCGGGGCGCACGCTGCGAACCGAAGAGCTTGATGCCGCCATTGGCGCCTGGACAGCTGCCAATAACTTGACGCAGGTACTGGCTGTGCTCGAAAAGGCGGATGTACCATCTGGACGTATCTATTCAATCGCCGATATCGTCGCCGACATGCAGTACCAGGCGCGCGGCATGATCGAAAAACACGAACTCGGTGATAATAAAGAAGTGCTGCTGCCGGGTATTGTGCCAAAGCTGTCGTTGACGCCGGGCGGTACCAAGTGGATCGGGCCGCAGCTGGGGGCGCATACAGCAGAGGTGTTGAGTGCAATTGGAGTTGACGAGGTTACGCAGGCGGATTTGAAAGGGCGGGGGATTATTTAAGTATCGACGCCTCACCCGCCGCTGCGCGCCGACCTCTGCTTCGCAACGAAAGAAAACATGAAACAACGCATCTACATCAACGACGTCGCCGTGCGCGATGGCTTCCAGATCGAGAAGAACATCATTGCGACTGAAACCAAAATCGCGCTCATCGACGCTCTATCCGAAACCGGTATCGCCAAAATCGAAACCACCTCATTCGTGCATCCCAAGCTGGTGCCGAATATGGCCGATGCAGTGGAGGTGCTGGCAAACATCAAGCGCGCCGCTGGCGTGACTTACAGCGTACTGGTGCCCAATCTTAAAGGTATGGAACGGGCCATCGCGACGCACAAGGCGCAAGGGAAAATCGACGAAATCAATGTGGTGATGTCTGCTTCGGAAACCCATAACCGCGCCAATGTGAACCGCACTTGCGATGAGTCATTCGCCGACTTCGCCATCATGGTGAAAATGGCCAAGGATGCGGGTATCCGCATCAACGGCACCATTTCAACGTCGTTCGGCTGCCCATTCGAAGGCTATGTGCCCGAAGACCGAGTGCTTGGTTTTGCAAAGCGCTATGCCGATCTTGGCTTCGATGGCGTCACGCTGGGAGACACCACCGGGATGGCCAACCCGGCACAGGTAGAGCGCTTGTCTGCCGCCACCGTCGCGCAGTTTTCCAATATCGAACTCACGCTGCATTTTCACAATACCCGCGGCATGGGGCTGGCCAATGTGGTCGCTGGCATCAAGGCCGGTATCGTCCACTACGATGGCTCACTGGCCGGGCTGGGCGGTTGCCCGTTCGCGCCTGGCGCTACTGGCAATATCTGCACCGAAGACATGGTCAATATGCTCGAAGATATGGATTTCGATACCGGTGTTGATCTCGACAAACTATTGGCAGCCGCTGTGAAAATGCCCGCTATCGTCGGCCACGATGTAACCGGACAAGTGATGCGTGCCGGCAAGACCATGCATCTTCATGCCGTCCCCGACAAACTCTATACGCAGTAGACAGTACCAAGCGCAGCATCGGCACTTAACCAACAACAAATGTGGGCAACGAGGAGAAAAACATGATCAGAAAAATTATTGGCGCAGCATTACTGTTGCTGGCGGCCTCTGCCACGACGCTGGTCACAGCGGCAAGCGCCCAAGGGCTGGAAAAGAGCAAGATCACCATCGCCGTCGGTGGCAAGGGCTTGTTCTATTACCTGCCGCTGACCATTGCCGAACGCAATGGTTACTTCAAGGATGAGGGGCTGGAAGTTGAGATCCCGGATTTTGCTGGCGGTGCCAAGGCGTTACAGGCGCTAGTGGGTGGCAGCGCCGACATGGTGTCGGGCGCGTTCGAGCACACGATCAATATGCAAGCCAAGAAACAGCCGATTACGGCGGTTGTGTTGCAGGCCGGCTACTCCTCGATTTCGCTGGTGCTGCCCAAGGACAAAGCGGCGGCATACAAGTCCGCCAAAGATTTGAAAGGCCTCAAGATCGGCGTGACCGCACCGGGCTCCTCGACCAATATGTTCGTCAATAACTTGCTGGCCAAGGCGGGTCTGAAACCGTCTGATGTGGCCATCGTTGGCACCGGCGCGGGTTCCGGTGCCATCGCCGCGATGGAAAAAGGCGAGATCGACGGCATGTCCAATCTCGACCCGGTCATCAGCCAGCTCGAAGCCACCGGCAAGTATGTCGCCGTTGCGGATAGCCGCACCGAAAAAGGCATGCAGGAAATTTACGGTGGTGATTACCTGGCCTCGTGCATTTACGTCAATTCCGATTTCATCAAAAAGAACCCACGCACCACGCAAGCCGTGGTGAACGCGATGGTGCGGGCGCTGCGCTGGCTTGCCAAGGCCACACCCGAGCAGGTGATGGCGGTAGTGCCGGAATCGTACATGGGCGGCAATCGCGGTCTTTACAAAGCCGCGTTGTTGAAGAACATGATCGGCTACTCCACCGATGGCCAGATGAGCATGAAGGCCGCGCAAAACGTCTACAAAGTGCTGAAACAGTTTGAGCCATCCGTCATTGCGGCTGGCAGCTCGATCAATCTTGCGGCGACGTTTGATAACCAGTTCGTCGTCAAGGCCAACGCAAAATACAAGTAGCGGCTTTCGCGAACCGGCAGATGCGACATGACCGCAGCCCTATCGCTCATCAACATTAGCGTCACCTTCACCGGCAAGTCCGGCGGGCCTGGCTATACGGCCGTCAAGGACACGACGCTGAACATCGCGGCCGGCGAATTCGTTTCCATCGTCGGTCCGACTGGCTGCGGCAAATCTACGCTTCTCAATATTGGTGCCGGGTTATTGAAAGCATCGAGCGGCGAGGTGCGGGTATTCGGCGAGACGTTGGTTGGAATCAACGCCAAGGCGGGCTATATGTTTCAATCCGAGTCGCTGATGCCATGGCGCTCGGCATTGGCCAATGTCACCGCTGGACTGCAATTTCGCGGCGAGGATGCGGAAGCTGCACGTGTCAAAGGCGAGCAATGGCTGGCGCGCGTCGGCCTCGCAGGCTTCGGCAATCGCTATCCGCACGAACTCTCCGGCGGTATGCGCAAACGCTGCGCGCTTGCGCAGATGCTGATCCTCGATCCCAAGATCATGCTGATGGATGAGCCGTTCTCGGCGCTCGATATCCAGACGCGGCAGTTGATGGAAAACGAGCTGCTGCAACTATGGGAAGAGGATAAAAAATCGGTGCTATTCATTACGCATGATCTGGAGGAGGCCATTTCACTGTCGGACCGTGTCATCGTTCTGGCCGCAGGGCCGGCAACGCATCCCATCGGCGAGTTTGTGATCGATCTTCCGCGTCCTCGAGATGTTGCCGAGATCCGTATGACGCCACGGTTTCTGGAGCTGCATGCGCAGATCTGGCAGGTGATGAAAGAAGAAGTGTTGAAGGGGTATGCGCAGACGAAGAATAAGGTGGTGGTGTGATTCCCTCGCCCTTCGGACTGGGGAATACTTGAAGCGAAGCAGAGGGTGAGGGGGCGATGTCTAAGAAATCACTTCTGCAAACACTTAACTCGAAAGACGGCACTGATTTCGCCCGGGCACTTCGTGTTCAATCAACCGACGCAGAGCGCCTAGTCTGGACGAAACTAAGAGCGCGTCAGATAGAAGGATTGAAATTCCGTCGACAAGTACCAATGGGGCGATATATCGTCGATTTTCTCTGTGAAGATAAGAAATTGATTGTGGAGTTGGATGGTGGGCAGTATGGAGAAGCGACTGAATATGATGAGGCGCGAACTAGATGGCTCAATGAAAAAGGCTACTTCGTTGTGCGCTTTTGGAACAATGATGTGATGAATAATATCGATGGCGTTTTGCAGTCCCTCACCCTAACCCTCTGCTTCGCTTCAAGTGTTCCCTTGTCCCAAGGGAGAGGGAACCTTGAGCAGCGGAGATTTATTGTCCCCTCTCCCTTGGGAGAGGGTTAGGGTGAGGGAGAAACCATGAAAAAAATCCCAATCTGGTTCTGGCAGATCGCACTCCTTATCGCAATCTTTGTCATCTGGCAGGTCTCGACCCAGCCCGGCCTCCTCCCCCCCATCTTCTTCGATAACGAACATCGCGCCGCCTTCTTCTTCGGCGAACCAACCAAAATTTTCATCGCAATCTGGGCGTGGTTTGTGAGTGGCGAGATCTACCCGCATCTGTGGGTGACCTTGCAGGAAACGGTGCTCGCATTTGTGATCGGCACCTTGCTGGGGCTGGTGGTTGGTCTGTGGCTCGGGTTGACGCCGATCGCATCGCAAATCCTGGACCCCTACATCAAGGGCATGAACGCCATGCCGCGCGTGATCCTGGCACCCATCTTCATGGTCTGGTTCGGGCTCGGCATCTGGTCGAAGGTGGCGCTAGGCGTGACGCTGGTGTTTTTCATCGTTTTCTTCAACGTCTATCAGGGTGTGAAAGAGGTGTCGCCGGTGGTGTTGAACAACGCGCGCATGTTGGGCGCCAACGCCTCGCAATTGCTGCGCCACGTCTACCTGCCATCGGCGACTTCCTGGGTTTTTTCAAGTCTGCACACCTCTGTGGGCATGGCCTTTGTCGGCGCGGTGGTCGGCGAGTACCTTGGCAGCGCGAAAGGTGTCGGCTACTTGATCCACCAAGCGGAAGGCTCATTTGATATCAACACCGTGTTCGCAGGCATTCTGGTGTTGACGGTGTTTGCGTTGCTGCTCGATTTTGCAGTGACGTTCGCCGAAAACAAATTGCTCAAATGGCGGCCGCAGCAGGCGGAGACGGAGACGACGTAACAGTTTGGTTGGCGTAACCAGCATATTGCAACGTAGAGCGCCATTTGGCGGGCCTTGACTGACAAAATTGGCCTGGGAGCCGCGCCAGTGCTTGACTTAATATGCGCTTGAGAGCGCCGCACACTGGTCTAGCGACGCTTCTCGCAGGGGCTAAGCCCCAAACAAGCCGTGCCTTGCCATCGTCTAAGTGCAAGTCGGGACTTGCATTATGCCTGATGTACGCTATCTATAACTTGCATAAATAGTATCACAAGCAATTGTTAGATTGCATTTGCATTGGTCATAGCTAGCCATAGCTTGCGCGACTAATATTTCAAGTAACCTTTAGCTTGCATTCATGTTGACATATGCCAGTCATGACTTGCATAATGCTAGCCGTAAGCAACCTTTAAACTGCACAGATGAGCAACAACATGGCCAACAAATCCCTCGCACTACAGCGTGCCCAGTTATCCGACGCGCTCGAACCATTCGCACCGATCGCAAAAAGCTTGCCGCCGGGCAGTGGCTGGATAGGCGCGATTCGCGACGCCCTTGGCATGACACGCGGACAACTCGCCGCCCGTATGAAAGTCTCGCGCCAAGCGGTGCAGGCGTTCGAAGCAGCAGAGGCAGAACGACGCATCACATTGGAAAGTCTCAACCGGCTTGCTGCCGCCATGGGCTGCCGTCTGGTCTATGCGGTGGTGCCTGTCGATAGCACCCTAGATGAGATGCGCACCAAACAAGCGCGCAAGCAGGCCGAAAAACTGATGGGCCCGGTGTCGCACACCATGGCCATGGAGTCCCAGGGTGTCTCGGTTAAAACGCGTGAACGGCAGTTGCAAAGCCTGATGGCGGACTTGCAGTCGGGCAGTGCGCGCAATCTTTGGAAATAGGCACGCATGGAATTTGACTATCCAGAGGGCTCAACTCTGCTTGACCCTGACGAAGCGGGCGGGCTGATTCCCAAACATATCGTCACGCATGCACAACTCAATGAATGGGAACTCACCAACGTATTGCAAGGTGAACGCTGGGCGTTTGGCGATTTAAGCCGCCGTCGCCGTCGCCGCTTTCCGACGCGTGCCGATTTGCTTTCGCTCCATTTCGTACGCGAGCTGCACATCAAAATGTTTGGCGATACCTGGCGATGGGCCGGCACATTCCGCACGACCGAAAAGAACATCGGCATCGAAGCAATGCAGATAACACCAAGCCTGATGAATCTTTGCGAGGATGTAAAAACACAGCTTGAGTTTTCGAGTTACCCGATCGACGAAATCGCCGCACGGCTGAGCCACCGATTTGTATGGATTCACCCGTTCCCAAATGGCAACGGGCGCATGTCGCGCACCTTTGCCGACTTAATTTTGCTGGAAAGCGGCGCAGAGCGATTTACCTGGGGGGCCGCCAATCTGGTCGATGAATCGGAAACACGCACCACCTATCTGAACGCACTGCGCGCCGCCGACGCCAAAGACTACCAGCCACTGCTTGCGTTTGTGCGTTCGTAGCCTGTCACAAAGCGTCAAGTCGACGCCGCGTCAGGTCGATGCAATACGCGCTTCGATTTCGGCGAAGCTGTGGGCGGCACCGGTGTGTTGAATCTTGGCGCCTAATTGGCGCTCGATCTGCGAAATTGACAAGATGCCGCGCACCACATTGGTTCCGGCCGTACCGGGTTCGACGACCAGCGTGTGCAGGCGACCGGATTCGCGCAGAAGGGCGATTACGTGTTTGACTTTGGCGTGCTCAAGGTCCGGCAGCGAAACCGCGTCAATCATCGCCAGCGGCGTCATGATGTCCGAAACCAGCAATTCGTCGTGATGCACGCGCCGCTCCTGGACAAAACGCAGCGGTTTTTCGCCGAGCACATCGGTCGCGGTAATGATGCCAGCCAGCGTGCGATCGGCGCTGAGCACCAGCAGCAGACGTACCGAACGTTGCACCATGTACGCGTTGGCCGAATCGAGACTTGAGCTCGGCGTGATGACGGCGGCGTGAATAGCGTTAAGGTCAGTCATCACATCGAGCGCGGGGCTATCGGGCGTGACAAGCTTAGGCGCCGACGGGCGCGATACGGTGACGGCACCGGCGAGGCGGGTGACGGGAAGTGTTGTTGATTTCGACACAGCTACTCCTAAAGGGTGGGTTGCCGACTCTGCGATTAAGCCGGATCGGCTGGCTAATGCTAGCCTCTGTCACCAGCGTATTGCAAGATGTAAATGAAAGGCGCCAGCGCCAATTGTCTTGCTGTAACTCTCACCAATTCCCCGCAGCCGCTGCATCCAGCTTGACTGCCTTTCGCTACACATTGTGCAACGCGGGCACAATCGTGAAGCTAGCCTCTTCGGCGAGGAAGTTCGCGTGAGCTACCCGCATAGGCTGCGCGCGACCCTGGCGAAGACAGAATGCCGGTTGCACGCCGCTGCCTTCATAACCAACCCGCAAGGGCATTTTGCGGCCAATTTTCTTCAAATTCGTCTGCCGGCATGGAGGCTCAATATAGGGGAACCCCTGATTGTTAATTCCTATATGCCGCGCTACAGTTGGCCCCCAAAGTTAGCACATATAAATTACATGCCCAGAGCGCTCCCGGCCTCAAAGCCTGCCTATTCCTCTCGGTCCTACAGCTTCCTCGCAATTCGAGACCGCGATCCCGTGCTGGATTCGATAGCGCACGTGCAGGCGACTGCGGCACACATTGCCAATCGAAACCAGTTGAGCGATTGGGTACTAGGGCCGTTGCACGCGCTGATCCCGCATCAGAAAGCGATCCTTGGCTTTGGTCAGGTCGGCTATTCGACAATACGAATTGACCTTGCCCACACGATAGGTTTGGTAGAGGACTATTTCGCAGCTACCCACAACAACACGCCAGCTCCGGCGAGCCCGGTCATGTCGAAGTGGCTACAACAGCGCGTGCCACAGACTTTTCGCCCGGACTATTTTTGCCGCACGACGCACGGTCAGTGGCATAACAACATCACGAAACACCAAGTCGAGAACGGGGTTCTGGATGCGAGTGTTGAATACGCCGCAGGCCGGCTGTGCTTCGTCAAGCTG
>JBDTPE010000041.1:0-11197 GCA_039932875.1 Betaproteobacteria bacterium
ATCGACTCCAGCATGCGTGTGATCGAGCCGGCGTGGAAGATGCTGCTCTCCAACAAGGCCATTTTGCCAGTGCTGTGGCAGCTCTATCCTGATCATCCAAACCTCTTGCCGGCATACTACGAGCCGCAGAAGTTCTCCACTGATTTTGTGAAGAAGCCCATCCTTTCACGCGAAGGCGCTAACGTCACTATTACCACCAAGACCGGCGAAATCGCCGTTCCGGGCGAGTATGGTGCGGAAGGCTTCATTTATCAGGCTTATCACCCGCTGCCGGTTTATGACGGCAGCCACACGGTAATCGGCACCTGGATTGTCGGCGACGAACCGGCTGGCATGGGTATTCGCGAAGATGAATCGCCCGTCACCAAGAACACTTCGCGGTTCTTGCCGCACTACTTTATTTGATGAATTGAAGAGGAACCCAACATGAGCAAATATGAAATTCTGGCATCGTTCGGCGGCTTCGACGATTTTCTGCTCTATCTGGCCATATCTGGCGTGCTACTCGCGGTGTTTGTCGCAATTTACTTGCGGATCACACCCTACCGAGAAATTACCCTCATTCGTGAAAACAATCTGGCCGCCGCTTTCAGCCTGTCTGGCGCACTGATTGGCATGGTGATTCCATTGGCGAATGCAGTGAAATTCAGCGTGAACCCGGTCGATATGGCGATCTGGGGTTTTATCGCGCTGGCGGTCCAATTGATCGTATTCGTCATCGCACGCATTGCCTTGCCCAGCATCGTCGTGGATATTCCAGCGGGAAAACAGGCGGCCGGTTTTTTCCTGGGCGCGATTTCGATTGCCGGGGGAATTCTCAATGCCGCGTGCATGAGCTACTAAAAATAGCAAACTCTTTTACTGGCGCGGCCCTCCAGACGAAAAGCACTGGAGATGCGCGCCAATAGGGCATTTAGTCCGGCAGAACCGCTCGCCCCTACTTCACTAGCCTGGCTCGCCTGACTGGCGCTGGCGCCGCGATTTTGTCATTTGGTCGCATCCTTCTCGCCTTTGTCATGCTGGCTAGGCATAATTCGCACACTTTCAATCTTGCGTGTTTTAAAAAACCCCGCTGACCTTGGAACTACCGGGGCGCCGATTGTCAATAACGGCACTAGTGCATTATTTATTGTGAAGGAGTTTCAAACATGAACAAAATTCTGCCGATGCTGCTCGGCGCAGTCGCACTGGCTGCGTGCACCATTGCCAACGCGCAACAAGCGGTCGCGCCAAAACCGAAGGTTTACGCACTGATTTCAGCCGTCGGCGACCAGTTCAGCTTCGTTACACAGAAACAGTCGGTGGGCTCCAATATTCTCGACCACTATCGGCGCGAAGTCATAAAGGTGCCCAATAACGCACTCAATGTGTCGATCCTGAAGGGACTGGATCGTGCGATCGAGCAGCGCGATCCGGGCAGCACG
The DNA here is from genome assembly GCA_039932875.1 of Betaproteobacteria bacterium. Taxonomy (GTDB): domain Bacteria; phylum Pseudomonadota; class Gammaproteobacteria; order Burkholderiales; family Usitatibacteraceae; genus UKL13-2. The sequence goes on from JBDTPE010000041.1 coordinate 1,425, forward strand.
CGCATTCTGGCGACGCTTAATGCACTGGAAATGGAAGGCGTAAAGCCGATCGACCGCGAAAAGGTGGCGATGCAGAAATTGCTGGCCGCTCTGGAGAAGATGCCGCAGCGTTTGGAATGGGACACGATCGTCGTCGTGACGCCAAAGTTTCAGTATTCTGGCCGCAAGGGCATGGGTACAAAACTGGAAGGCATTGGCATATACGTGCAGCCCATTACCAGCGCCACGATGACAGACGACGATGGCTCGGAAATTCTCGGCAGTGATGGCGAAGAAACGATTACACCCGATGGCGCACCTGGCAAACGCTCCACCCGCTTCGTCGCGCCGTACAACTACACGCAAACATGGGTTTTTGACGCAAAAACACTGAAGGTGCTCGAGACCAGCGCGCGTTACGAATTCCAGCGCGTCTATGATCAAAATGCCACAGCTATCGATGTGGCCAAGAGTATCCCGCTGGAGAAAATGGCTGCGATCCTTTCCAACTTTATCGAGCGCTCTGTCGCACGCGGTGTCGGCGAATCGTTGCCTTCAATTGAGATCGGGGAAATCAAGCCGGTCGCCACCGGCAACTCGGTTGCGCCCAAACCGAAATCTTGAATCAGGCAAGTCGGCGCTTGATGAATCTTGCGCCGGAATACGTCGAGATTGCGTCAACGGTGAAGACCAATCCATGAAGGTCTGCATTCTCGGCGCAGGCGCCATCGGCGGTTTTATCGGTACCAAGCTTGCGGCGGCGGGCAACTGCGAACTTAGCGCAATTGCCCGCGGCGCCACCTTGGCTGCGCTGCAAACGAACGGGTGGCGCCTCAATACTGCCGAAGGGCAAATTGCATCACCGGCGCGTGCAGTTGAATTTGCGACTGAGCTTGGTCCGCAAGACCTGGTCATCGTAGCGGTCAAAACACCGGCACTCACCTCCGTGATCCCGACTATCATTGCGCTGCTCGGGCCCAGCACGGTCGTGTTGCCCGCTATGAACGGCGTGCCATGGTGGTTTCATACCGGCGTAAGTGCATTAGGCACAGCGCCTTTGGAAAGCGTAGACCCAGGCGGGCGCATCGCAGCTTCAGTCCCGTTCCGGCACGTTGTTGGCTGCGTAGTTCACGCTAGCACCTCGCTTGAGTCGCCTGGCATCGTGAAGCACAAGATGGGCAAAGGATTGATCGTCGGTGAGCCGGGCGGTGGCGACTCCGCGCGCGTGAATGCCATTGCTGAATTATTGGCGGCAGCAGGATTCGACGTGACCCGCTCAACGCGAATTCGCTACGACATCTGGTACAAGCTATGGGGCAACATGACGATGAACCCAATCTCGGCACTGACCGGCAGCACCGTTGACCGTGTGCTCGATGACCCAGAGTTAAGGCAGTTTTGCGCAGCGGCCATGCTGGAAGCGGCAGCCATTGGCGCGCGCATCGGCTGTGAAGTGCTTGAAAGTCCCGAAGATCGCCTTCAAGTCGCCCGCAAGCTTGGTGTGTTTAAGACGTCGATGTTGCAGGACGTGGAAGCTGGCCGCGCGATTGAGCTGGACAGTCTGGTTGGCGCGGTTCAAGAAATTGGTGAACGTGTCGGCGTTGCCACACCCAATATCAGTGCGTTGCTGGGATTGACGCGCCTGTTCGGACGAGTGCGTGGGATTTATCCGGCTGCAAACAACGCCAATTGACGGGCGTTTTCAGCCGCGTTCGCGCTACACCGCATCAATGCTGGATCTACATAAAATGGGAAAAGCGGCTATTTCTCTACGTCAATTCCTTGATACAAACCAAAATACCCTTGCTGCAAACCGCTCAAGGTACGCAGCATGTTGGTTCGCGCAATCGGAAGACGACTGGCGGGATAAAAGCTCAAATCACGCAGCCACGAACCCGCGCGGGAATGCGATTGAAACAGCGGTGTCAGCCAGCGGCTGATCAGTTGATATATCTTGACATGGCTAGACCGCAGGGCGTGGTATCGATCCAGCGCAAGATCGATATTCGCTTCGTCCTGCAGGCACTTCGCCAGCGTCCACGCATCAAGCAGCGCCATATTCGCGCCCTGTCCCAACTGCGGGCTCATGGCGTGGACGGCATCGCCGATAAACTGTACGCGTCCCACCCGCGATGCGCGCATCACCACGTCGCGATAGGTGCCTCTTGCGAGTTGCAGCGGGTCAGCGATCTGGTCCACGAAGTCCCTCGCTTCGGGCAGCAAGGCGCACACCTTGTCGCGCCACTGCTCAATCGGTTGCTGCTCGAAATGTGCAAACTGATCGCGTGGCACGCTCCAGTACATTGTCACGCGCTTGACATCGGCGGACTCACCCGGCAATCGCCCGACGGGAAGGATACCCAGCATTTCTGATGACGCGCGGTAGCGCTGTTCAAGTATGCCGCGCGAAAAACCGATGCGGTCCTCCACGCTGCACCAGAGTGCGCCCCATGGATAGAGCTGGTCGCGCTTGATGAGCTGTGGAAACTGCCCGCGCAGCGCGGAATGCGCGCCATCGGCAACCAAAATGAGGTCGTAACCGCCGTAGGTGTTGCCCGACCGGTCGATTAGCGTGCCGTGGACTTCGTCGATGCGCACGATTTCGACTCCGGTCTTGATCGAGTCAACTCCCGGATAGGCTTTTTTCAGGATCTCAAACAACGCGCCACGCTGCATCCCAACGCCATGCAGGTTTTCACCCAAATCGGCGTAGCGGATATTCATCACCTGCCGACCTTGCATGTTTTGCCCATGCAGGCAGTCGATGCGTGCGCCGCAGGCAAGCGCCTGTTCAGCAAGTCCGAGAGAGCGCAAAACCGCGAGGCCAGTGGGCTGTAACAGGAACCCGGCACCCACAGGCGCCAGCACCGGGCTGCGTTCGAATATGCTGATCGCGTGGGCTTGGCCGCCCAGCAGCAGGGCCGCAGCTTGGGCTGCAGTGCCATAGCCGCAGATGGCGATGTTGAGTGGCTTCCGCGTCATACCAATGTTTTTTTCTTTCAGGGGGGAAATTAAAACACCAGCGCTGACGGGCGTTCCAGGCGGGAAATGTCTGGAGATACCGATGTGCGCTAAGCCTGGCGAGCTTTCTACACGTTCTGAATTCGCCTCAAAGGTGGCTACGCACCCAGCGTTTCCACTCATCAAACAGCGCCGGGTGGCGCGCGGCGATCACGGATTTTGACCAGTCCTGCGGTCGCTCCGGGCGCCAGTAGTCGTCGTGCTGCAGCGAAGCAATCCGGCCGCCAGCCTCCTCCAGAATCAGCGCTCCTGCGGCATAGTCCCACGGCTGTTCACCGGCATGCAGGAACGCATCGACGCGACCGCAAGCCATATGGCTCCATTGCAAAACTGATGCGCCACTCATGGTAATTTTTCGAAATGGTTTATGCGCGAGCAGTGCGGAACCCAATCGTCCGAGACGCCTGTAGCGGCCTACCTCCACATGCGCTTCAGCCAAATGTTTGGCCGGTTGCAGTTTTAGCCGTTTACCATCGAGGAACGCGCCGCCATGCTGTACGGCGTGAAAAACCTCGCCGCTATTGGGGTCGAGAATGACGCCAACTACGCTCTTCCGCCGATACATCAGTGCGACCGACATGCCGAAATAGCGCTTGCCCGCCGCGAAATTTGCGGTGCCGTCGAGTGGATCCACACACCAGAACCAGTCGGCGTCCCGCCAGATTTCTTTTTGCGCCGCCTCGGCCATTTCTTCACCCAAAACTGGACAATCAAACACTTGTGGAAGCGCCTCGGCCAAGGCGGCCTCCACCATACGATCCGCCTCGGTGACGATGGAGCCGTCGTGTTTTTTCTCTGCCGGCACGTGCTTGAAGCGCGGCATCAGTTCGCGAGCGGCAACCTCCTGCATCAATGTCGTTACCGGCACGACAAATTGTGCTGCTTCAGGTTTTGTTGCGGCGGTGGGGTTTGGCGCGTCGTGTCCGACGTCGTTGGTTTGCAGCGGCTGATCTAGGAGAGGCATCGGTGGATCGTAACGTTACTTAAAGCGCCCATGGCGCCAACCGGACGTGAAGCGAATTGCGTCGCGCCGCTATAATACTCCTGCTCCGCACACATCCAAAAATCGACTCCAACTTTCGGCTGCAAGCCATTGACTTCACCACGATTTTTCTCAGCGAATCCGCTGCCGCGCCCATTAGTGGCGGGCTCGACGTTTGACGTCGGCGAGGCGATTTCCCGCCATTTGCTGGTATTGCGCGTCGCGATCGGCGATGAGATCACGTTGTTCGACGGTACGGGGGGCGAATTCGGTGCCATCGTAACCGCAATCAGCAAACGGGACGCAAGCGTCGCGCTCAATATTATTTATTCTATCGAGCGGGAATCGCCGTACAAGATTACTTTGGTCCAGGCATTGGCAACCTCGGACAAAATGGACTTGATCGTACAAAAGGCCGTCGAGCTGGGTGTGGCAGCGATTGCACCGATCAGCGCCTCCCGCGCGACCATGAAACTCGATGGCGAACGAGCCGAAAAGCGCGTCGCACATTGGCGGGCGATTGCCGTGGCTGCCTGCGAGCAGTGCGGACGCAATCGCGTTCCCGTTGTGGAAGCGCTGCAAACGCTCGATCAGTGGCTGGCCAAACCGCCCGAGGGTACGCGTGTACTGCTGCATCCACTCGCCGAAAAGTCGTTGCTGTCCAGTGTGGATGCAATAGCGGCAGTCGAGGTGCTGGTTGGCCCTGAAGGCGGATTCTCGGATGATGAGATCGCTCGCGCAATAGCGCGCGGCGTGTTGGTCGCCCGATTTGGGCCGCGCACAATGCGGACTGAGACTGCGGGACTGGCCGCTATCGCAGCGCTTGGAGCGCACTTTGGCGATCTTGTCTAGTCGAACCGCAGCGAGGAATTCACGTGTGGCCCCGCGCACCGCGGTTCGCTTCTCGCTAGAATAGCGCTCGCCTTCTTCTTACACGACATCCGGCAACGACAGGTATGGCCAAGAACGACGCCAAGAAACTCGAAGCATTCGTAAAGTGGTTCCGCAGTGCCACGCCATTCATACATGAATTTGGCAAGCGCACTATCGTCATTGCATTCGGCGGCGAGGTGCTCACCGACGGCGAAATGATGCAACTTGCCCACGACATCAACGTACTGGTGAGTCTGGAGATTCGGGTGGTGCTGGTGCATGGCACTCGTCCGCAAGTCGAAGAACAGCTTGCGCAGCACAGTGTCGTCTCGACGCTGGTCGACGGTCGGCGCGTGACCGATGACGCCGCACTGCGTTGCGTCAAAGAAGCCAACGGTATCGTGCGCATGGAGATCGAGGCAACGCTATCCACCGAACTAGCCAATTCACCCATGGCCGGCGCCGACATTCGTGTTGCCTCTGGCAATTTCATCACCGCCAAGCCATTTGGCGTGCGCGATGGCATCGACTATATGCATACCGGGCAAGTTCGCAAGGTGGATATGGAAGGCATCGTGCGTCGCCTGGATGATGATGAAGTGGTTTTGATATCGCCCATCGGTTTTTCGCCCACCGGGGACATTTTCAATTGCACGCTTGAGGATGTGGCGACTTCGGTCGCGATCGCACTGAAAGCGGAAAAACTGATTTTCCTCACCGAAACGTTAGGGGTGACGGACAACAAGCAACGTCTGCTTAATGAACTGACTGCGTTGCAGGCACAAGAAGCGCTCAGCTCGGTGCGTAATGGCGGCCAGACAGAAGACATTCGGCTCTTCTTGCCATGTGCAATTCGTGCCGTGCGTGAGGGCGTCAAACGGGCCCATCTCATTAGCCGCCATATCGATGGGGCACTATTGATGGAGCTGTTTACCCACCACGGTATTGGCACCATGGTGGTGCTCGAAGCCCCGGACCGGCTGCGTGACGCCAAAACCGCCGATATCGATGGCATCATGGGGATCATCGATCCGTTGGTTGCAGCCGGTGTGCTGGTAAAGCGTGATCGCGAGTTGATCCAAACTGAAATCGAGCGGTTTATTGTGCTGGAACATGAGAATGAAATCATCGGTTGCGCAGCGCTGTATCCCTTTCCCAATGACAAAACCGTTGAGCTGGCGTGTCTGGCGGTGAACCCGTTTTATCGCGATGGCGGCCGGGGCGAACGTATCCTCAACTTTGCAGAAAAACGCGCTAAGGAAAAGGGATTCAAGACCTTGTTCGTACTGTCTACCCAAACGACGCAATGGTTCCTCGAACGCGGCTTCGTCGAAAGTGATGTTTCGAAATTGCCTCAGGAAAAACAGGCCCTGTATAACGTTTCTCGGCGTTCGAAGATCTACTCGAAAACCGTATAGCAGCCGTCTTAACAATGGAGTCGAAAATGGCAAGAATGGTGAATTGCATCAAACTCAAGATCGAGTCGGAGGGCCTCGATTTCCCGCCGTACCCAGGCGCGCTGGGAAAACAGCTATATGAAAATGTTTCCAAACAGGCGTGGAAAGAATGGCTCGAGCATCAGAAGCGACTGGTCAATGAAAATCGTTTGAATCTGGCCGATATCAAAGCGCGCAAATATCTTGAAGAACAAATGCAGCGACATTTTTTTGGCGAAGGTGCCGATCAGGCAACTGGATTTGTGCCGCCCGCAGCTTGAGTTTCTTCCAATCGTTTGCTGACCGGCAACAAAAACGCCCCAACCGGGGCGTTTTTATTTGTCAGCATGTCACCAATCAATCCGGCGATGTTGTCGCGCGTTCAAATTCCTCGACCGTGATGTGCCGTACATCTTTGCCCATGACCAGATAGACAACATATTCCGACATATTTTTGGCGTGGTCGCCGATTCGCTCGATCGCCTTGGCGATAAACAGAATATCGATGCACGCTGAAATCGTCCGTGGATCCTCCATCATGAACGTCACCAACTGGCGCATGATCCCGCGGAATTGTTCATCGACAATTTGATCCTGCTTCACTACCTTTGCTGCTGCGGCCACGTCCAGCCGTGCGAACGCATCCAGAGCAGTTTTGAGCATCTCCAGCGCGATGTTGCTGGCGAAGAGCACCTCTGAAAAACGCGGCGACATTCCGTGATCACGCGCATGCGCCAGTTTGGCCATGCGCGCAATTTTTTGCGCTTCGTCGCCGATACGCTCAAGATCCGTGATGGTCTTGACTACCGCCATGACCATACGCAAATCGCCCGCTGTCGGTTGGCGCTTGGCAATGATGTGCGTGCAGGCATCGTCGATGGCCACTTCCATTGCGTTCACACGATGATCATCAATAATGACCTGATCGGCCAGCGCCATGTCGCCGTTGGCCAAGGCCTCCATCGCCCGATTGATCTGCTGTTCGACTAGCCCACCCATCTGCAATACGCGCGAACGCACGCCTTCGAGTTCAGCATCAAATTTCTTGGAGATATGGTCGCTTGGCATATTGATCTTTTGCGTTGAGGGCCGCGATTCGATACGCCAGCCCATAGGTAATTATGCGAGTCTACTATTTCTCTGTGACGATTCTGTGACCGGTGATTGAGGATGACTCAGGCGCGAGTGAGTGTCTTTACGCCGTCAGCCGAGGCCAGCAACGCGATGTCGGCACCCCGCCGTGCGAACAAGCCATTGGTCACCACGCCAGCAATCTGGTTTATCGTGGATTCAAGCTCGACAGGATTCACGATTGAAAGCCCGTATACATCGAGGATCCAGTTGCCGTTGTCCGTCACCACACCTTTGTCTTCTTTCATGCGCCATTCCGGGTGGCCGCCCAGTTTTACCAGCTCTCGCGCCACATAGCTACGGGCCATGGGAATCACCTCCACCGGCAATGGAAATGCGCCGAGCACATTCACCAACTTCGAGTTATCCGCGATGCAAATGAATCTGTCTGATGCGGCGGCCACAATTTTTTCTCGCGTCAATGCGGCGCCGCCGCCCTTGATCATGGCCAAATGCGGCGTAATTTCGTCTGCGCCGTCGATATAGACGGAAATGAAACCCGCATCATTGAGCGTCATGACCTCGATATTGGCTTTCAGAAGCAAGGCAGTACTGGCGTCTGAGCTGGAGACAGCCGCCTTGATGCGATGGGAGATTTTAGCCAGTTCGGCAATGAAGTTATTCACGGTCGACCCAGATCCGATGCCGATGATGGTGTCGACTGGAACATAGGCAATTGCGGCTTTGGCTGCTGCGAGTTTCAGGGAATTTTGGTCCATCTGCGTATTGTAGCGTGTGGCTTTGTGCAAAGCGCTGCTCCGTGTCGCTCTGGTTTCCTGCTAAATTGGCGGTTGTTGACTAGAGAGCTTCATGACAATCGATTACCTGAAACAGATCCTCTGCGCACGTGTCTATGACGTGGCTATTGAAAGCCCGCTGGAGTGCGCCATTGGTAGCTCCGAACTGTTGAAAAACAAGATCCTGCTAAAACGCGAAGATTTGCAGCCGGTGTTTTCGTTCAAGCTACGCGGCGCGTATAACAAGATGGCGCATCTGTCGCCAACTGAGTTAAAACGCGGCGTCATTTGCGCTTCAGCGGGCAACCACGCGCAGGGTGTTGCACTGGCCGCCCAAAGGCTCGGTGCAAACGCCACCATCGTGATGCCGGTAACGACCCCGAAAATCAAAGTGGACGCAGTCTCGCGGCGTGGCGCCGTGGTGGTGCTAAGCGGCGATAGTTATCACGAGGCGAGCTTGTACGCCAATCAACTGGCGACTCGCAAGAAGCTCACTTACGTGCACCCCTATGATGATCCGCTGGTGATCGCCGGCCAGGGCACCATCGGTATGGAAATACTCAGGCAGCATCAACATCCCATCGACGCGATTTTTGTACCGATCGGCGGCGGCGGCTTGATCGCGGGAATCGCTGCGTACGTCAAAGCGCTTTCGCCCAAGACCAAAATAATTGGCGTGGAGCCTGTCGATTCCAATGCGATGTATCAATCGCTAAAGGCAGGTCGACGGGTAACGTTGGCGCATGTCAATCTGTTTGCCGACGGAGTCGCGGTCAAGCAGGTAGGGAAAGAGACGTTCCGACTTGCCAAAGAGCTGGTCGACGAAGTTGTGCTGGTCAGCACCGATGAAATCTGCGCTGCGATCAAGGATATTTTCCAGGATACGCGATCAATCATGGAGCCCTCGGGTGGCCTTGCGCTTGCCGGGATCAAGCGTTACGTTGAGCGCGAAAAGTGTGCTGACAAGACATTTGTCGCGATTTGCTGCGGCGCTAACATGAACTTTGACCGTCTACGGTTTATTGCCGAACGCGCAGAGATGGGTGAACACCATGAGGCGTTGCTTGCGGTGACGGTACCGGAATCGCGGGGCAGTTTCCGCAAATTCTGCGAGTTGATCGGACCGCGAAACGTGACGGAATTCAACTACCGAATCGCCGACGCAAAGCAGGCGCATCTTTTTGTTGGCGTACAGGTCAGTGGACAGGCGGAGGCAAAAAAGTTAGTGCTTCATCTTGGCCGCAATGGCTTCAAGACGCTGGACCTGACCGATGATGAAATGGCCAAGCTGCATGTACGCCATCTCGTTGGTGGGCGCTCACCATTGGCGCGCGACGAACTGATGTACCGGTTCGAATTCCCGGAGCGGCCGGGCGCATTGATAAAATTTTTGAATAGCATGAACCCGAACTGGAACATCAGCCTGTTCCACTACCGCAATCATGGCGCCGATGTCGGCAGAATCCTGGTAGGGCTTCAGGTCCCCGCAGATGAGCGCAGCGCATTCAGCAGGTTTTTGAAATCGGTGGGTTTCGAGCACGTCGATGAAACCAATAACCCTGCTTACAGGCTTTTTCTTAGTTGATCGCTGCGCGTCTTGCGCCCTCAAGTGAG
>JBDTPE010000042.1:0-11176 GCA_039932875.1 Betaproteobacteria bacterium
GGCATGTTGCGCGTGCGCGAAACACCGCCACAATCGGGTTTGGACCGGGACGCACGGCTGAAAAATGTGCGTGGGGCGTTTGACTGCAGCCAACGACTCGATGGCCACGTGGCCATTGTCGACGATGTAATGACGACCGGCGCCACGCTCTCAGAGGCGGCGAAAGTGCTCAAGAAAGCCGGCGCAACCCGCGTCAGCGCCTGGGTGATCGCACGTGCCATCAAACACGACGGCTCGGTGGGCGCTGAACTGGAAACTGTACCGTTCGACGATGCCAACGACTGAGCCACCATGTTTAACGTCGTTCTTTACCGTCCGGAAATTCCACCCAACACGGGCAACGTCATTCGACTGTGCGCCAATACCGGTGCAAACCTGCATCTGGTACATCCGCTAGGTTTCGAGTGGGATGACGCCCGCGTCAAACGCGCTGGTCTCGACTACCACGAATTCGCGAATGTGCAGCATCACGAAAATTGGACCGCGTGTCGCGAGGCGCTATGTGGCTCACGAATGTTTGCAGTGGAAACGCGCAACGGAGCGCGCTACGATAACGTCGAATTTCAGCCGGGGGACAGCTTCGTATTCGGGCAAGAAACCGCAGGTCTACCTGCGGACATCATGGAGGAATTTTCCGCCGAGCGGCGCGTATGGCTGCCCATGCGACCGGACAATCGCAGCTTGAACTTGTCGAATTCGGTCGCCGTGATGATCTTCGAGGCGTGGCGCCAACATGACTTTGGCGGAAGCTAGCGGCCAGTGCGTCGAGCACTGGCCGCCAACAAAAGTGACTACTGAACGGTCACGCGTTTCGCGCTGACAGGCGCCTTCTTCGGCAATACCAGTGACAACACACCATCCACATACTTGGCTTCAACGGCGGCTTCGTCAATGTCCTGTGCGACGCTGAAAACCCGTGAGGTCTTGCCGTAGTAGCGTTCCGAGTGCAACAGTTGTGCCGTAACCTTTGTTGCGTCCTTGTCAGCGGCCACAACACCAGCCGCAGGCGCAGTTGCCTCGCGCTTGATCTCGGCCACGATGGAGACTTCCTTCTGGTCGACTTCGATATGTATGTCCTCTTTCCTTGCGCCCGGAATAACGGCGCTCACGCGGTACGCAGCAGCATCCTCGCTCACTTCGATTTTAATCGGTGCCACTGCACTGCGCGGCTCACCGGGAAGCGGTCTCAGAAAGCCGGATAACAGCTCATCGAGATGGTTGGAAAAAAGTGCGGCAGATGGATCCAAACGCTTGTTCAAACGTACTAAAGTGTTCATGATTTAATCCTTAAGAGTTGTTGCGGACAGTGCACAGTAACTGAGGATCGCGCTGCAATATTTCAAGTCCTTGTACCGCGAAGGGCGCGATTCTTATAGACTGCCGAAACGAACAAGAGAAGGTATTTATGGGCGCCGATACAAAGGACAACCCCGTCCACACGAGGCGGGTACTTTTTGCTGAAGTTGAATCTCACCGCAGCTACATGTTGCGCTTTGCGACGGCGAAATTGCGCGATGCCGATCAGGCCGAAGAAGTGGTGCAAGAGGCACTTTTGGCAGCGCTGGATGGGATAGACAGCTTCTCGGGTCAATCGGCATTACGGACCTGGCTGACATCCATACTCAAATTCAAGATCATTGATTTTCAGCGCCGTGTGATCAGCGAGCGGGCGCACTTGGCCAGCGCGCCGCAGACAGACGACTCATCTGATCCGGAGTGGCTCGACAAGATGTTTGACGACACCGGACATTGGCAGCCCAGGTTATCGGCCTGGTCGAACCCGGATGGCGCGTTGGAGCAGAAGCAGTTTTTTGAAGTATTTGAGCGTTGCATGGACAAATTGCCGAGCGCTGCGAGTCGGGTATTTTTCAAACGTGAAGTGATGGGTATTGAAACTGATGAAATCTGTAAGGAGGAATCTATTTCCTCGTCTAATTGCTGGGTCATGTTGCATCGGGCACGGATGGCGTTGCGCGAATGTCTAGACCGCAACTGGTTCCAGAGGAATGAATCGTGAACGCTGAACATGTCGTATTGTCTTGCAAGGAAGCGGCTCGGCTGATGAGCCATCAGCAGGACCGCGCGTTGTCGGATGTCGAGGCCGAGGAACTGAAGAGTCATCTGTTCGTCTGTCTAAGCTGTCGCAACTTCAATGAGCAGTTGGGATTCCTGCGCCGCCTGGCCAGTCGATATGGCGGCGACGGAACACCGAGTCCAGATGAACCTTGGTGACGGATCATCGGGAAAGAATCTAGGCAGTTGTGTAGAATGTTTGAATCTGACCTTATGCCGAGCTCGTAGAGTTTTTCACTGCACCTTCCACAGGGGCAATGTAGTTCAGGCAGCGGCGCAGATTAGCAAGCGCGTGACCGTGCCGTCAAAATCACCTTAAAAATCGTTGAAAAGGAATTTCACCATGAACAGCAAATTGATTATCTCCTCGGCCATCGCCGGTCTCGTCGCGCTCGGCACTGCCAGTGGCAGCGCAGTTGCACAGGACAAAAAAGTAGCAAAAGAAAAGTGCTACGGTATCGCCAAGAAAAGTGCCAACGACTGCGGTACTGCCAAGCATTCCTGCGCTGGCCAAGCCGCTTCTGACAACAATCCTGACGAATGGAAATTTGTCGCCAAGGGCACTTGCGAATCTATGAAAGGATCGCTCAAGAAGCCCGGCTCCGACGCGCCGAAAACGTACTAAATTCAGTAGCGGTTACGAATTAATAGTAGCTCCCTTGAGATTGATGCCCTCGCCGTAACTGGCGGGGGCATTTTTTTCGCGGAAAGATTAGGATTTGTTTCCTGTCATGTCCAGGAAATTTCAATGAATAATGCGCTCTGAAGCTCCAGGAATCTCCCAACGTGCCGGCATAGGTCTGCGGCCACCGCACTATCGGGCGATTCTTGAAGCGATGCCCGACGTTGCCTTTCTTGAAGTGCATAGCGAAAACTTTTTCGGTGATGGCGGGCAGCCACTCAAATACTTGATGAGGTTTCGCGAGGACTATGCAATCAGCGCCCACGGCGTGGGTCTTTCCCTGGGTTCGACTGATCCACTAGACCCTGAACACCTGAAAATGCTGAAGCGCCTGGTCGACATGATCGATCCGGTTCTGGTCTCTGAACACCTATGCTGGGTGGGCGTAAATGGCCGCTTCCTGAATGACTTGTTGCCCCTGCCCTACACCACCGAATCGCTGGATCATGTGGTCGCGCGCATCGGAGAAGTGCAGGATTTTCTCAAACGCCCGATTCTCATTGAAAATGTGTCGAGTTATCTCGAATTTGTAGAGTCAACCATCCCCGAATGGGAATTCGTCCGCGAAGTTGCCCGCCGCGCAGGCTGCCAAATCCTTCTGGACGTAAATAATATCTACGTAAATGCCGTCAATCACGATTTTGACGCATTGACCTATCTCGACTCGATAGTACCGGGCAGCGTCGGGGAAATTCACCTTGCGGGCTTTCAGGATGCCGGGGACGTACTCATCGATACCCATGGCGCTCCCGTGTCTGACGCCGTGTGGAAACTCTATCGATACGCTATCCAACGATTTGGAAATGTGCCGACATTGATCGAGTGGGACACCGATATTCCAGCGTTGCAGGTTTTACTCGACGAAGAGCACAAAGCCAGCCGGATACTCGCATCAAACAACCAGTGTGGCGGCCATGCTGCGTGAGACGCAGAGCTTGTTTGCGACATCCTTGTTGTCACTTGAGGCATCGGCCACGCACGCTGGTGCGGCGTTGGTACGAGCTGGCAAATTAACTGCTGCGCGGCGACAGGAGATTTACCGTTTTAACGTGCTAACGAATTTATCTGGCGCGTTGAAAGGCATCTATCCCGTCGTGCTGGCTGTCGTGGGCGAAGCCTTCTTTCAGCATGCCGCAGAACAGTTTATTCGCGCGCATCCTTCCCACTCCGGCGACCTCAATAGATTCGGCACGCAATGGCCGACGTTTCTTGTCACCTACCTGCATGCGGCGCAGTTGCCCTATCTGTGTGACGTCGCAACCCTCGAATGGGCCTGGCATGAAGCGTTTCACGCCGCGGATGCGCCGCCATTCGACTTGCAACAGCTGGCGGAAGTACCGCCGGAAAAGCATGGTGCCTTGCGGTTTGCGCTGCATCCTTCGGCGCGATTGATTCAGTCCAATTTTCCGATTTTGCAAATCTGGGAAGTCAATCAACCCGGGTTTGCAGGCGAAATGGCAGTGGTCTGGGATGTTCCCACCGAGTCCCTATTGGTCCATCGCGACGCCATCGATGGTGTCAGCGTCATCATCGAACGGGTCGGCGAAGCGGGCTACGCTTTTCTGCGGGCGTTGGCGTGGCACGAGAACCTTGAAAATGCAGCTTTAGCCGCGCACAGTATTGATGCTGCATTTGATTTGCAAGGATTCTTGCTGCAATCCGTCCAATCAGGGTCAATCATCGATTTCATCAGGGATCAGCCATGACCTTTTTCAAAAGACTTTACTCGCCTGTCGTACGCACCGATCAAGCCATGCGCTGGTTTTCACCGTTGTTTCTGCTTGGACTGCGCGTCTACGTGGCCAACGTCTTTTTCAAGTCGGGACTAACCAAGGTTCAAGATTTCTCTTCTACCGTGGCGTTGTTCGAGAACGAATACAAAGTGCCGGTGGTATCGCCGGTGCTTGCCGCCTTTTCAGGCACCGCAGCCGAGCTGATATTGCCTGCCTTACTGGTTCTTGGGCTCGCATCGCGGCCAACCGCACTGGCGTTGTTCGTATTTAATATTGTCGCGGTGGTGGCGTATCCTGACATCAGCGAATCAGGTGTTAAAGACCATATGCTCTGGGGAACCATGATCTTGGTTATCGCATTCTTTGGCTCGGGCAAGCTGTCAATAGACCAGTGGATCAAGTCTCGGCTGTATTTGCCAACTAAGTGATGCGTTGAATCCACTTTGACCTGACGTGCGTAAGCGGTGTGCTAGCATCAACGCTCGCGTTTACTGAAAGCACGCAAATGCAATTTGTTATTTCTGGCGGTATTAGACCGCAACGCTGGCTTCTCACCGCCTTTATTTGCGCGTTTCTGGCGGGCAATGCCAGTGCCCAACAAAAGGCCAAACCATCAGCCAAACTGGACGGCGCCGCAGTCCTCAACGCGGCGGAGCGTCAGCCGATGCTCGCTGAGCGCATTACCAAGTCGTTTTCGCTCATCGGGCAGAAAGTACTTGTGTCGCATGCACGCCGACAACTCGATGACTCCATCAAGGAGTTTGAGTCCGGTTTGAAGGTCCTGCAAGCATCGGCACCGACACCTGAAATCCGCGAAAACTATCAGTTGCTTGAGCAATTGTTTGACGAATTCAAGGGTATCAAAGCCAAGCCTGCCAACCTCGAAAACGCGAAGGCTTTGGCAGAACAAAACGAGGAACTGGTTTGGATTGCAACCAAAGGCGCAAAACTTTTTCAGCAGAGCAGCAAATCAACGCAAATGGAATTGATCAGCAAAGCCGGTGAAGTACGTACCCTCACCCAGCGCATTGCCAAGCTCTATTTGTTCCGCAGTTGGGGAATTCGCTCCGATGTCATCGCCAATGATTTGAAAAAGGCCGAAGCCGACTACCGAACCGATTTCGACAGCCTGTTGAAAGCTCCACAGAATACGGATCAAATCAAAAGCGAGCTGGCGCTGGCCGAAACGCAGTGGCTTTTCCTGAAACAGGCGATCGACCGACTCAATGCCAATAAAACCTCGGTTACGCAACTGGAGCACGTCTCAAAGGCCTGTGACAATATCCTGGAAGTGATGGAGCGCGTTACCCGGCTCTATGAAAGTGTTAAGGCTTAGCAATCACCTGATTTAGCCGACGATGGCGCCTATTGCTTTGGTGGAGGCTGAGGCGTCATGACATCCCCGGCGATTGTCCAGCGCACTTGCGTGTCGGCGCTGGCATCACGGACCCATACGCGTACGTACTGGCCCTTGGTCGTTTCACCATTTCTGGTTGTGCCTTCGTAATTACCGACCACATAGGCAAGATCGCCGGCACGTGAGGTGCCCTGCATTTTTGGCGCCCAGTTCCAATTGCCATCTTTTGAGTTCACATAATCGGCTACGTTAGCTTTGCCAGTGATCGGCAGCATCCCATTGCGCAGTAGCACCGACTGGTTGGTGACGCTGTGGTCATATGCAACCTTCGACCCCATCTTGCTACTTCGGTCGGTGAAGTCTTTTTCAGCGTCGTATGCTGGCAATCCAGCCTTTAGGGCGACCAGGTTCAGCGCGATCAACGGCGTCGCCGGTAATGCGTCCGGCGTTGTGGTGGGTCCGTGAGAAATGCCGTGATCAATAAATACTTTCCACTCCCCGTTCTGCTGCTTTTGCCAGACCGAAAAGAACTCACCGTGTGATGCCGGTGCCTTGGGGTCGGCCTTGCTGCGATAGATTGACGGACCGGTCGAAAAGCCCATCTCACCAGAGGCGGATAAGATCGTGCGTTGTGACCGCCAGTCGAGCACGATGGGTGGATCGGGTCGGCCACGTATCCAGGCTTGGGCGTCAACCGGTTCCGGGCGCAGCAACCAAGACTGCGCTGCAAAGAACTCCAGGAATGCGGCGCGCATGCCATGCTTGACGGAATAGGCGGCAAATTTCCCCTCTTCCTTGGCTAGATCTGTCGCAGTGAATTCTGCAGCAATTGCCGACGTCATCATCACGGTACAAAAAGTGGTCGCACACAAGGCGAGTTTGCGCATTAAATATTCCTTAAGATTCGACAAACCAACAAATGTAACAGTGCGCGATTCCGCACACCAAGAACAATGTAGCCGATTCCATGCAACCGATTGCGACGGACTTCTACAGACGATGATCGAATGCCTAGAGCACGTATCTAGCTAAGTCTTCGCTTTGCGCGAGTTCGCCCAGTTTGTCATTGACATATTCCGGTGTAATAGTGAACGGCGTTTCCTGTGCTGCGCTGTCGAAGGAGACTTCTTCCAGCAGTTTTTCCATGACCGTATACAAACGGCGCGCACCGATGTTCTCGGTCTTTTCGTTCACCGAAAATGCGATCTCGGCGATGCGCTTGACCGTTTCGGGCGGGAACGACAGCTCCATTTCTTCCGTTTTCAACAGCGCCTGATATTGCTTGGTGAGGCAGCCATCGGTCTTGGTGAGAATGGCTTCAAAATCATCGACTGACAGTGACGCAAGTTCGACACGAATCGGCAACCGCCCCTGTAATTCCGGAATGAGATCGGAAGGCCGCGTGAGATGAAACGCGCCGGAGGCGATAAACAAGACATGATCGGTCTTCACCATGCCGAATTTGGTGGAAACGGTGGTGCCTTCAATCAAGGGCAATAGATCGCGCTGCACACCTTGCCGCGAAACATCGGCGCCTTGATGCTCCGAACGGCTTGCAATCTTGTCGATCTCATCGATGAAAACGATGCCGTTCTCTTCAATATTCCTCAACGCCGCGATCTTGGTTTCTTCGTCGTTGACGAGCTTCATCGCCTCTTCGTCCGTCAATAGCTTGAGTGCCTCTTTGACCGGAACTTTGCGCGTTTTCTTGCGGGTGTTGCCCATGCTGTGAAACATGCCCTGGATTTGCTGAGTCAACTCTTCCATGCCAGGCGGACCAAAGATTTCCATATTGCCGGAAGCTGCCGCGACTTCGATTTCAATTTCGCGGTCGTCAAGTTTTCCTTCGCGCAACATCTTGCGGAATTTTTGTCGCGTCGTGCTTTCCGCGCCGGTGGCACCATCAGCCGATACACCGTCCTTGCCCTTGCCGTAAAAATCAAAACTGCGCGCCTCGGGAAGCAGCGCGTCAAGCACCCGCTCCTCGGCATGATCGGCGGCATGATGGCGTACTTTCTGCGCTTCCTGCTCGCGTGCCTCCTTGACGGCAATATCGGCCAGGTCGCGGATGATTGAATCCACATCGCGTCCGACGTAGCCGACCTCGGTGAACTTGGTCGCCTCCACCTTAAGAAAAGGTGCGTTGGCCAGCTTTGCAAGCCGACGGGCGATCTCGGTCTTGCCCACGCCGGTCGGCCCGATCATCAGGATATTCTTCGGTGTGATCTCGTCACGCAACGGCTCCGGCACCTGCATGCGTCGCCAGCGATTGCGCAGCGCGACCGCAACGGCGCGCTTGGCTGCAGCCTGGCCGACGATGTGTTTGTCGAGTTCAGAAACGATTTCTTTTGGCGTCATCATAGTAGGCAGTTGCTGCGGCCAGGAAGGCGACCGTCAATCCAGCGTTTCGATCGTGTGATTCTGATTGGTGTAGATGCAGAGATCCCCGGCGATGGTTAGCGACTTTTTCACGATATCGGCTGGCGCCAATTCGGTGTGCTGCAATAGCGCAATCGCAGCGGCTTGGGCATAGGCGCCACCTGAACCAATGGCGAGCAGGCCCAACTCGGGTTCGAGAACGTCGCCGGTGCCGGTAATGACGAGCGAGCTGGTCCGGTCTGCCACCGTCAGCATGGCTTCCAGGCGGCGCAGGATGCGATCGGTGCGCCAGTCTTTGGCCAACTCGATGGCCGAACGCATCAGGTGGCCCTGGTGTTTATCAAGCTTGGACTCGAAGCGCTCAAACAGCGTGAATGCATCTGCCGTGGCGCCAGCGAAACCCGCAAGTACCTGATCCTTGTAGAGGCGCCGTACTTTGCGCGCGGTCGCCTTTACGACGATGTTGCCCAGCGTGACCTGGCCGTCTCCGCCCATGGCGACCTTATCGCCACGCCGGACCGAAAGTATGGTGGTGCCATGAAATTGATCAGTTTGCATGCAGTCGACAAGCAGATATAAGTACGAATAGGCAAACACAAGCAAGGACGCGGTGTTCCAGGCATTTTTGGCCTGCAAACCGCTTCAATACTTGGTTTAGACGAATTTCTTCCTCATCAGAATCGCGTGCTTGGACATGCCGAAGACTTCCAGCAGCGCCGCAACCAGCTCGTTCAGATTGGAAAGAATCACCCGTTTTTGCGAAAGCTGAATCGAGCGTATCGATTCAAAAAATTGTCCGGCGACCGCGAAATCAATGCGCAACAAGCCACTCATATCGACCAGCACCTCCTGCCTGGATGTGGCGAAAATGGATAGCTGCTGCAGCATTTCCTTGCTGTTTTGGCCAACTACACCGTTTAGCGAAAAACCTAACTGCGTGCTCGCACTGGGCGCAGTTACAGTTGCTGCATCAGCCTCGGATGCACCGTCGACCGTGCCAGTTGGCCGTACCACGACCTCCCACGGCGGCGGAGATATCTCGTAGGCGATAGCGTATTCGAGTCCAAGTTCTTCATACTCGTCGACGCGTCCGTCAAGAATCGTCAGCTCAAACATTAGCGACCACCAACCCTGGCTTTCAGCAAGCGGGGAACCACTGGCCTCGTTGATACTGGCTTTGAGCATGGCCGAAAATTCGCTAAGTCCGTTAAACCACATCAGGATCTTGGCGCGCCGCAGGCGCTGGAAAACCAGCGCGAATAGTTCAGCTTCCTCCGCCTGAATCGATTTCAGCTTGTTGAAATCCACGCGACAGGTACCGGTTTCCTTGGCGAAGACTTCAAGTCGATCAATCTCGGACAACAGCGCCCCATCTGCATCGGGCGCCATATTGAACAAATCTTTGCGCTCGCGCTTTTCTTTTCGGCGCGGATCGGCGTTACCGGTTTCGGCGGTCCATGCTGGCGGCGAACGTTCGAACTGCACCGTGAACATCATCGACAGAGCATCGAATTCGCGACGATTGTGCGTAAGCTGAAAAAGATCGAACAGCATCAGCCAGGTACGAATGCTCGACTTGCCCTCATCGGTTCGCATATGGTCTTTGAGCGTTTCGCGCGCCGCGTCGTAATAGTCGGCCGCGTACAAAATGGCAGCCTCATAAATTACCGGGAAACTGTTGGAGTCCGGCGACAACTGTTCGCTGGTGAACGCACCGGATGTTCCCTGCATCGACTTGAGTGCGGCGGCAGGTGGACCAGACGACGCTTTCGGCGACAGCCCTGATTTGCCAGGGACGACGGGAGAAGTAGCCATGGTCAGTTCTTGACAACTTCGCCGTTGCTAAGGCGATAAAACAGGTATTGATCATTTACCAATTCCAGCTTTCCCGACAGTACCACCGGCTCCCAGGGCGAAAACTCCACCGCGTTTTTGGCGACGACCTCAATCATTGAATCAGGCCCCTGGTCTACACAAAACGGGCAATGCGACGGCAGCGGCGAAATCAGAAAATGCTTTTGCTTCTGGCTCGTTGAGAGTGGCAACACATAGCCGTAAATTTTGACATCCTGCTTATCCAGTGCTTTCAATGCGGCGCTAAATTCCGGGAGCATCACAGGCGCTTTTGCGCCGTTCTGCTTACCTTCGATCAGTTTTACCTGGCGCAACAATTGCCAAGGGATAGTTCCAGCCGGTAGTGACTCTTTGCCTATATACCCAAGTAATTTGTCGTCAGGGATTTGGCCGGGGGGGTTTGCCGCTGATACAAGTGCGCTGTGAAATACGCACCACATAAGCAGCAGTGTAGCGACGAGCGCAAGACGCATAGTCCGGTGACCTGTTGAAACATGAATGTCGCCTGCATGCATCAGTGTGCCCTTATATTTCGTTGCATCAATTGCCACGATTTCACGCGCGACTCAGCAGTTCCGGCACTGCACTGCGGTATGCCCGCCACGCAGGAATCAATCCCGCAAGCGTCGCCAACAGCAATGCTCCCAGAATCACCCAGACTTCCTCGCTTGCAATAGTGAAGCCGGTAAGTGAAAGGCGGTGTGTCTTTTCAAGCACAGTACCCATCCACTCAGTCCCGGCGTGTCCAATGACTGATCCAAGTATAACTCCCGCAAGGCCGAGCGCGGCACCTTGCACGATGATGGTCAGGAAAACAGTGGCGCGACTGGCACCTAACAAGCGCAGGAGCGCCAGATCGGCACGACGCTCATCCAGCGCAGTCATCAACCCCACAAAAATGCCGAGCGCGGCACAAATCACCATGACGAGCGCTAACCCCTTCAGGGCAGCGATTCCAACCCCGGCCAAATTGAACAGACGTGCGATCTCCGTAGCGGGCGAGGCTGCCTGCAATGCGCCGCTGGCGTTGACCGCTCGTGGAAACGTTGCAGCGGCCAAGGGGGTGGCGTATTGAATCAGGTAAGCGGTGACTTGATC
>JBDTPE010000043.1:0-11001 GCA_039932875.1 Betaproteobacteria bacterium
CCTGGCGCTGGCACGATTACTGGGTGCCGCTGGACACGGTGATCGAATTCAAACGTGATTCATACCGGCACGCGCTCAATCAGTTGGTGCGTTTTCTGGAACCGGTACCACGCACTGGCCATCGCCACACAAATTGGCGGGCCCAACCCCGGCAAACGGCGGCAGCGCCACCGCCACCGCAAGTTGTCATTGTCCAGTCAGAGTAGGGTCAGACAAGCACCAGGTTGTCGCGATGAATCAGTTCAGGCTCGGCAATGTAACCTAACAGCTCTTCAATTGCCGTGGTCGGTCGCCGGTGAATTTTTTGCGCCTCGATGGAGGAGTAATTCGCCAGACCCCGCGCGATTTCCCGTCCGCTACTGTCCAGGCAACTGACAAGCGCGCCGCGCTCAAAGCTGCCGTTAACGGCGGTCACACCGATCGGCAGCAGGCTCTTGCCACTTTCCAGCAATGCCCGTGCGGCACCGACGTCCAGCGTCAACGTCCCGCTGGTCTTTATGTGGCCGGCCAACCAGGTTTTTCGCGCCTGCAGGCTGAGCGCATCCGCTCGCAAGCGGGTACCGATTGCCTCGCCAGCATGTAACCGTAGCAATACGTTTGCTTCTCGCCCGTGCGCAATGATGGTGGTTGCACCCGACAGCGACGCTTTTTTCGCGGCCAATACTTTCGTCAGCATGCCGCCACGCCCCAACGTCGATCCTGGGCCGCTTGCCATTGCCTCGATTTGCGGATCGCCAGCTTTCGCTTCGGGAATCAGTTTTGCCGAAGGATCCTTGCGCGGATCGGCGTTGAATAGGCCGTGCTGGTCGGTAAGGATGACCAGCGTGTCGGCGTCGATGGCATTGCACACCAACGCAGCCAGCGTATCGTTGTCGCCGAATTTGATTTCGTCGGTGACCACCGTATCGTTTTCGTTAATGACCGGGATCACATTGAGCGCGAGCAACGTCGTCAGCGTGGAACGCGCATTCAGGTATCGCGTGCGATGGGCCAGGTCATCGTGCGTAAGCAGGATTTGCGCGGTTTCGAGGCCGTGTTGGCGAAACGAAGATTCATAAACCTGCACCAGGCCCATCTGGCCGACGGCCGCCGCTGCCTGCAACTGGTTCACCTGATGGGGACGCATCTTCCAGCCAAGTCGTTTCATGCCTTCGGCGATGGCGCCGCTGGAGACGAGCAGTACCTCAACGCCTTTCTTGCTCAGCGTCGCAATCTGCTCAACCCAGTCCTTGATCAGTGCGTGATCAACACCGGCGCCATGGTTGGTGATGAGGGTGGAGCCGATCTTCACCACGACTCGTTTGGCGTCACGCATGATCAGGGAATCCCCACAGACGAAGCGCCAGCATCGGCGTAGTGCACAGGCACAAAATGCTTGGATAACCGCATCAGTGCTGGCTTTCCCATTTTCCGCTTCAGGATTCGTCGGCGACGACGAGCGTTTTGACCGCGTCTAGATGATCCATGATCGCAAACGTCAACTCCTTGCATCCGTCGGCCTTCATCGCGGAAATGGTGAAATGCGGGCCCTTCCATTTGAGGCCCTTGATAATCGCTTTCACGCGCTTTTCGGCTTCCGGCGCATCCAGTAGATCGGATTTATTCAGCACCAGCCATCGCGGCTTGTCGAACAACGCCTGCTCATATTTCTTGAGCTCGTTGATGATCGCTTTGGCTTCCTTGACGACGTCGGTCTCCGGATCGAATGGCGCGATATCGACCAAGTGCAACAGTAGGTGGGTGCGTTGGAGATGTTTCAGGAATTGATGGCCCAGACCTGCGCCTTCGGCGGCACCCTCGATGAGTCCGGGCACATCGGCAATCACAAAGCTGCGGTTGTCGCTGACACGCACCACACCTAGATTGGGGTGCAATGTTGTAAACGGATAGTCGGCCACCTTTGGCCGCGCCGCCGAGACAGAACGAATGAAGGTGGATTTGCCCGCGTTGGGCATGCCGAGCAATCCCACATCGGCGAGCACTTTCAGCTCGAAGTAGATTTCCTTGGTTTCGCCTTCGCCACCTGGGGTGAACTGGCGCGGCGCACGGTTGGTTGAGGATTTGAAATGCAGATTGCCGAGGCCGCCGTGACCGCCTTTGGCAACTTCAACGAGTTGACCGTCATGGGTGAGATCGGCAATCATTTGCTCAGTAGTCAGATCCTTGATCACGGTACCCACTGGTACGCGCAACCGTACGTCATCAGCTCCGCGCCCGGTACAACCTGCGCCACGGCCCTGCTCGCCATCCTTGGCACGAAAGATTCTGGTGAAGCGATAATCGACCAGCGTATTGATATCCTTGTCCGCCACCACAAATATGCTGCCGCCACGTCCGCCATCGCCGCCATCCGGGCCACCCTTGGCGATGTATTTTTCGCGACGCATCGACGCCGACCCGCGGCCGCCATCGCCAGCGTGGATTTCAATTCGTGCTTCGTCGATAAATTTCATGAGTACAGTTTAACTTTCTGGCGAGGCTGGGTGGATATCGTATGTAACGACAACCGCAAAATGTTGAATCGATTGTTGCGTGGAAATGACCAGCTTCTATCGCCTCCGGTCACCGATGCAACCTGAAAACGCGATGACCCTAAAATGAAAAGGCCCCGGAGAAAACTCACCGGGGCCTTCCTTGGAACGTGCTGAACTGCGCCCTGAAAACTTACACAGCCAGGATGCTGATCGTGCGAACTTTCCGTGCGCCCTTGACTGCAAACTTGACGTGACCGTCTTTAAGTGCAAACAGGGTGTGATCCTTGCCCATGCCGACGTTATCACCAGCGTGGAACTGGGTGCCACGTTGACGGACGATGATCGAACCTGCCGGGATCAACTCGCCGCCGAACGTCTTGACGCCCAGGCGTTTTGATTCTGAGTCGCGACCGTTACGTGAACTGCCGCCTGCTTTCTTATGTGCCATTGTTTATCTCCTTAAGCCGTAATTGCGCCGATTTGAATCTCGGTGTAATTCTGGCGATGGCCCTGACGCTTTTGATAGTGCTTGCGACGGCGCATTTTGAAAATGCGGACTTTGTCCGCACGACCCTGAGATAAAACGGTAGCCGAGACTTGCGCACCTGCAAGGAGGGGTGTGCCAATGGTAACGGTTTCACCCGACCCAAGCATCAACACCTGATCCAATACAATCTGCGAGCCCACGTCTGCCGGTATCTGTTCTATTTTAAGTTTTTCACCAGCCTGGACGCGATACTGCTTCCCGCCGGTTTTTATGACCGCATACATGGTTAAACTCCAATAAATTACGTTAATTTCCCATCGACTGTCGACGGAACCGGCTATGATACTGGCCTTTGGCGCCTCCGTCAAACCGAAGTTGCTTTTGTTTCTCTATTTTCATGCGTCGAAACAGGGCGTTAGGGCAAAAAAGGGCAAAAAACCGTTTCATTGCAGAATCCCTGAGCCAATCCCACGAATTTTCATGAATCTCCCCCATAACCCCATTAGCCTGGATGCCATTCGCGGCGAAATTACCCACGACATGGTTGCCGTCGATGGAGTGATCCGCCAACGTCTGTCATCCGAAGTCGTCCTGATTAACCAGATTTCGCACTACATCATTGAGTCCGGCGGCAAACGCCTCAGACCCGCGCTGGTACTGCTTGCTGGCAATCATTTCGCGGCCGCCAAAGCGGACATGTTTGAAATCGCGGCCGTTATCGAATTTATTCACACCGCAACGCTGCTGCACGACGATGTCGTCGATGAATCCAGTTTGCGCCGTGGCCGTAATACCGCCAATGCAGAATTCGGCAATGCCGCCGCGGTGCTGGTCGGCGATTTTCTCTATTCCCGCGCCTTCGAAATGATGGTACGTGTCGGCTCAATGCCGGTGATGGCGGTACTCGCAGAAGCGACAAACGTGATCGCCGAAGGCGAAGTTCTGCAGTTACTCAACATTCACGACGCCGATACCAACGAAGAGAAATACCTCAAGGTGGTGCGTTTCAAGACTGCCAAGTTGTTTGAGGCGGCTTGCCGCGTTGGCGCTATTCTTGGCAATGCATCCGCGGCCGATGTCGCGGCGATGGCCGAATATGGCATGCACCTGGGCACTGCCTTCCAGTTAATCGACGACGTGCTCGATTATTCAGGCGCGATCGGCGAAACCGGCAAGAATATCGGCGATGATTTGGCAGAAGGCAAACCGACATTGCCGTTGATCTATGCATTGAGAGAAGGCAATGAAGCGCAGCGCGCGTCGATTCGCCGCGCCATCGAAAACGGCGGACGCGAAGAAATGGAAACGGTCATTTCCACCATCAACGCTACCGGTGCGCTCGACTACGCGCGTACCCAGGCACACCGCGAAACCAAGGCTGCCGAGGCCGCGATCGCACACCTTGACGATTCCGTTTATCGGGAGGCTCTGCTACAATTATGTGTGTTCGCTGTAGAGCGCCGCTATTAAATTCTGGCGCTTACCGACAGACCGTAAAGCGGGGTGTAGCTTAGCCTGGTAGAGCGCTACGTTCGGGACGTAGAGGCCGGAGGTTCGAATCCTCTCACCCCGACCAAACCAGGCGGAAATCAAGCGGATTCAGACCATGGCCGGTACCCACCGGCTTTTTATTTGCCTCGACACAATAACGCGCCTTACCAATTCGTTTCCTCTGAAGTAATCTCATGGCCTCCATTTTTCGCGAACGCGTCTTGAGCGTTCATCACTGGACTGATCGTCAGTTCAGCTTTACCACCACGCGCGATCCATCGTTTCGTTTCCTCAATGGTCAATTCACCATGATCGGCATCGAGGTCGACGGCAAGCCGCTGCTGCGCGCCTACAGCATGGCCAGTGCAAACTATGAAGAACACTTGGAATTCCTCTCCATCAAGGTGCCTGATGGCCCGCTCACTTCGCGTTTGCAACACATCGAAGTTGGCGATACCCTGCTGGTGAACAGCAAGGCGGTTGGCACACTGATCCTGCAGAATCTGCTGCCCGGGAAGACGCTCTATCTACTGTCTACCGGTACCGGATTGGCGCCGTTCATGAGCGTCATCAAGGACCCGGAAACTTATGAGCAGTTTGAAAAAGTCGTCTTGGTGCACGGCTGCCGCGAGGTCTCAGAGCTTGCCTACCATCACGTCATCAACGACGAACTGCCAAACAATGAGTTTTTCGGTGAGCAGGTCAGGGAAAAACTGATTTATTATCCCACGGTGACGCGCGAAGCGTTTCGCCATCAGGGGCGCGTGACCACGTTGATGGATAGCGGAAAATTGCCTTCCGATATCGGCTTGCCACCGCTCGACATCGACAATGATCGGGTCATGATCTGCGGCAGCCCTGAGATGCTAACGGACACCAGAGATATGCTGGTGAAACGCGGTTACCACGAAGGGCATATGGAAACGCCGGGGCACTTCGTTATCGAGCGTGCATTCGTCGAAAAATAGCCGGCGAACATCAGCTGGTGGAGGCAACGAGCGCCCGCACCGCGCAAGCCGCTGCCTTAACTGCGCTAACATAGGGCGTCAAGTTCTACTTGGGTAGCCTGGCGGGCGTTAGTGAAGCTGGCTGCAACTGACCAGGTCAGCGCATCTGGTCTTGCTCTCCAGCCCCAATGGCGCAACCGTTAAAATCGGAAAATTAATGGGAAAAATCGTTTTTCTGTTCATCATCGCCGTGCTGGGATGGGTGTTGTTCAAAGGGCTCGGCAAGAAAGGTGGAGACGCTTCGCAGCCCACTGGGGGAACATCGCATCAACACAAAAGAACCGAAAAAAACGTGACCGAAAACATGGTCAAGTGTCATCGTTGCGGTGTCTTGATGCCCGAGTCGGAAAGCATGCAGCTCGACGGCAATATCAGTTGCCACGACCCCGCGCACTGCCTGCATCGCGCCTAGCGGGTCCGGGATGAACGAGTCCTCCGCAACGCTCGCGCCCCCAAACATCGAAACGCGAAAGCGCTTGCGCACGGCACCGCAGCTGATCAGTTCGCCGCCGTCGCTCGATACGGTTTGGCATATGCTGGTACTGTTTGCGCGTTACCGGCTGGTCATGGCGGTGATCCTTGCGCTGATGTACTGGGGGTTTCAGCGCTTTCAAGTGTTGAGTCCGCAAGCACCTGAACTGGCCGGCTGGACGCTTTTGCTTTACTTCGTGGCGTCGGCAGCCGTATTAGCCGCGGCACAGCTGCGCATACCCACCGTGCCGTACCACCTTACCGGGCAGGTGGTGCTCGATGTCATCGCCATGACGCTACTGATGCATGCGTCCGGCGGCATCAAGAGCGGTATCGGATTGTTGCTGCTGGTCAGTCTCGCCGCCGCTGGCCTGGTAGCCCGCGGACGCCACGCATTTTTTCATGCTGCCGTTGCAGCGCTCGCGATTTTGTTGGAGCAGTCGTGGCAACTATTGAACAACGAAGCCAGCGGCGCCGACTACTTTCAAGCCGGCATGTTGGCGGGCAGCTATTTCGTTATCGCCGGGCTGGGATTCACGCTGGCCCGATATGCGCGTGGCGCCGAGCAAATCGCTGCAGCGCGCGGTGTCGACCTCGCCAATCTGGCGCAGATCAACGAACTCGTCATCCGCGACATGCAGGATGGCTTTGTCGTCGTCGACGAGCATGGTGTCATCCGCCAGCACAATCCACAGAGTGAAACCCTGATCGGCGGGTTGAACATGGCCAATGACCGGACACTCGCAGAAGTCACGCCGGCGTTGGCAAAATTGCTTGCCGAGTGGCGCGAAGAACCAAAGCGAATTTTTGCCATGTTGCGCGATGGGCGTACGCAGCGCGACTACCAAGTGCGCTTTGTCGCCATCGGTGATCAGACCTCATCGCCGACGGTGATTTTCATCGAAGATGCGGGCCGGATCCGCGCCCAGGCGCAGCAGATGAAATTGGTGGCGCTGGGCAGATTGACTGCCAGCATCGCCCACGAAATCCGCAACCCATTATCGAGCATCAACCACGCCGCAGAGCTGCTGCATGAAGTAAGCGAGCGTAGTCCCGAGGATCAGCGTTTGCTCACCATCATTCAGGCGAACGCCCATCGGCTGGATCGCATGGTGCAGGAGGTGCTTTACCTCAATCGGCGCGACCGCGCCCATCCCGAGGCGATTGACGCGAAACGCTATCTTGAGCAATTCGTACGCGATTTTTGCGCCAACGAAAAAGTCACCCTCGACGTGATTGCACTGAAAGTAGAGACCAGTCACCGGCTGTTTTTTGATCGCAGTCACTTCGACCAAATCGTCTGGAATCTGGTGCGCAATGCGCGACGCCATGGTCGCGGTCAACCGCAGAGCATCACCATCTTGCTTCGCGAGGCTGCTGACGCCGATAATCTTGTGCTGGAAATCGGCGACGACGGGCCGGGCGTACCCGCAGAAGCCCTCGCACATCTGTTCGAGCCGTTTTT
Source organism: Betaproteobacteria bacterium (assembly GCA_039932875.1). Lineage (GTDB taxonomy): Bacteria > Pseudomonadota > Gammaproteobacteria > Burkholderiales > Usitatibacteraceae > UKL13-2. Next base: position 7,396 of record JBDTPE010000043.1, read on the forward strand.
TACCACCGATGCGAGCGGTACCGGCCTGGGGCTCTATATTGCCCGCGAGCTGGCTGAAGTCAACGGCGCACGGCTGGAGTACGCAGGGCCACAGACGCAATGGACTACGACGGCCACACAGTCCGAAGGTGCCTGCTTTCGTCTCACTATCAAAAGGGAGCGCGCTGGACCATGACGACAAACCATGTCTTGATCGTTGATGATGAAGCTGATATCCGTGAGTTACTGGTGATCACGCTCATGCGCATGGGTATCGAGACCACCACCGCGCAGAGCTGTAGTGAGGCGATCGCCCGGCTCGGTGAGCGCGCCTATGACTTGTGCCTGACCGATATGCGCTTGCCGGATGGTGACGGCATGATGGTGCTATCCCACATCGCCAGCCACTATACCAACACCCCTGTTGCCGTGATCACCGCCTATGGCAGTACCGACAATGCGGTAGCCGCCCTGAAAGCGGGCGCGTTCGATTACATCTCCAAGCCTATTCAGTTGAAACAGTTGCGTGAGGTGATCACTGCCGCACTGAACCTGCCGCAATCGAGCCGAAAAAACACTGACAAGCCGGATCGCAAAAAAGGAGCCGCCACTTCAGCTGCCGAGTTGTCCGCGGAGCCTGAACGGCAACGCCTGCTTGGTGACTCGGCGCCGATGGCAAGGGCGCGCGAAATGATCGGCAAACTGGCACGAAGCCAGGCACCGGTGCACATTGCCGGCGAATCGGGCACCGGCAAAGAGGTCGCCGCCCGCATGATTCACGCCGACTCCTCGCGCCGCGACGCGCCGTTTGTGCCCGTTAACTGCGGTGCTATTCCCGAAAATCTGATGGAGAGCGAGTTTTTTGGTTACCGCAAAGGCGCCTTCACCGGTGCCGATGCCGATAAGGATGGTTTTCTGCACGCTGCCGTCGGTGGCACGTTGTTCCTCGATGAGGTGGGTGACCTGCCGCTGGCCATGCAAGTCAAGCTGCTGCGTGTAATTCAGGAGAAAAAGGTGCGCAAGCTCGGCGATACGGCTGAGGTCGCCGTCGACTTCCGCATCATTTCGGCGACCCACAAAAACCTCGCCGACAAGGTCGCGGCGGGTGAATTTCGGCAGGATTTGTACTATCGTTTAAACGTTATCGAACTCAAGATGCCCAGCTTGAGGGAAATTCCCGAGGATATCCCGCTGATGGTAGCGCAGTTGCTCACCAGGCTTTCATCCCAATCGGGGGCCGCGCCGCCACAGATGAGCGATGAGGCGCTGCGAGCACTAACCAACTACGATTACCCCGGCAATGTACGCGAACTGGAGAATATTCTTGAGCGCGCCATCGCGTTATGCAACGGGCACCTAATTGCGGCAGCCGACCTGCATCTCAACGATGACGCCGGATCCAATGGCAGCGGCAGTGCCTCACAGGCTGGTGAGCGCACGTTACCCTTGCATGAGTATCTGGACTCGCTGGAACGTGAGCAGATTGTGAAGGCGTTGGAGCAGACCAAATACAACAAGACGGCTGCGGCGAAAGTACTCGGCATTTCGTTCCGTAGTTTGCGCTATCGCCTCGATAGGCTCGGCATCGAGTGAGTTCGTTGGCTTGGTCGAGTGTGACTCTGCCAATCTCGTACGCTAAGTCGACCGCCAATTAGCCCAAGCAATACGGAAACAACGGTCAATCAGCCGGTTTTCTGCACGCCAAACGCGAGAGTTGACGGGCAATTCCAGCGTTTTGTGCTCTGAATACCGCGTACTTGTTGAACCTTCAGGATCTTAAGGAATCACTTTAAGTGTCCTACGCATTTTCGGTCCATTTGCACGCTTTAAAGTGTTGTTTTTACTCGCGAATTTAGATCAAATAAATTCCTGTTGCAATTTCGTGAAAGCGCACGATATAGTGATGTCTAGCTCACGCAGGCACTAGATGTTGTGTGGCTTGTGGATACTTCTGTTCCCAATTTCCGCATAAGATTGGGACACCCGGTGTAGTAGTTGTGGATAACACCGCGTTCGGCTGCCGCAGTCAAAGGCTCCAGCCGCCAGAAACTGCCACAGCCTCTTAGTGTCAGGTGATTAAGTGATTGAAATTCAAACAAAAAAATTTACAGGAGCCCCTACTATGCGCGTCGCCTCAGATATCAATACGACGAATCCCGCGTTTCCCCTTTCCGCAACCTCCGCCGTCACTGGCGCCGGTGCCGAAGCGCGCTATGCTGACTACAAGATCATTCGTCGCAATGGTTCTGTCGCACCGTTTCAGCCGGACAAAATTGCCATCGCCTTGACCAAGGCCTTCCTCGCGGTCAATGGCAGCCACGAAGCCGCCAGTGCCCGTATGCGCGACATGGTGCAGCAGCTCACCGCCGCGGTGGTCAATTCACTGCTGCGTCATAAGCCCTCTGGCGGCACCTTCCATATTGAAGAGGTGCAGGATCAGGTCGAACTGGCCCTCATGCGCGGAGGCGCCCACGAAGTCGCCCGCGCCTATGTGCTCTATCGCGAGAAGCGTTCCAAGGAGCGCGCAGAGGAGCGTGCCAGACTGCTCGCGCCGGAAACAGCTGCGGAAGCTGTCGGTATCAACGTCAGTATTAACGGTGGCCACGTGCCGCTTGATGTGCCAGCGCTATTCACGCTGATCGAAGCGGCCTGCGCCGGGCTGGGCGAATTCGTCAATCCCAAGCAAATCCTCGACGCCACCCTGCGTGACTTGTACGACGGCGTACCACAGGAAGAAGTCTTCAAAGCCGCCACCATGGCCGCTCGTGCGCTGATCGAAAAAGACCCGGCCTATACCAAGGTCTCCTCGCGCTTGCTGATGCATTCGATTCGTAAGGAAATCCTCGGTGAAGAAGTGATGCCTGCCGAGATGGCCGTGCGCTATCAGGAATACTTCCCCGGCTACATCAAGCGCGGCATCGATGCCGAGTTGCTCGACGAGCGCATGGCCCAGTACGACCTGAAAATGCTCGGTGCTGCACTTAATGCCGAGCGCGACAACCAGTTCACCTATCTCGGTCTGCAAACCCTCTACGATCGTTACTTCATTCACCTCGACGAAGTCCGCATCGAGCTGCCGCAGGCGTTTTACATGCGCGTCGCGATGGGCCTGGCCTTGAACGAAGTAGATCGCGAAGCGCGCGCCATCGAGTTCTACAACCTGCTCTCCTCATTCGATTTCATGTCGTCCACGCCGACGTTGTTCAATTCCGGCACGCGTCGCTCGCAGCTCTCTAGCTGCTACCTCACCACGGTGGCAGATGATCTCGACGGCATCTATGAAGCGCTAAAAGAAAATGCGCTGCTCTCCAAGTTTGCCGGCGGTCTCGGCAACGACTGGACGCCGGTGCGCGCACTCGGTTCGCACATCAAGGGCACCAACGGCAAATCGCAAGGCGTGGTGCCGTTCCTTAAGGTGGTGAATGACACCGCAGTGGCCGTGAATCAAGGCGGCAAGCGCAAAGGTGCGGTCTGCGCCTATCTGGAAACCTGGCACCTCGACATCGAAGAGTTTTTGGAGCTTCGCAAGAACACCGGTGACGACCGCCGCCGCACCCACGACATGAACACCTCAAACTGGATTCCGGATCTGTTTATGCGCCGCGTGATGGAAGCCGGCAACTGGAC
>JBDTPE010000044.1:0-10920 GCA_039932875.1 Betaproteobacteria bacterium
ACATAGCGACCATAGATGCGATAAAAACCGCTGCCGATTTCTCCACCGTAGCGCGCCGCGCCGCTACTCTCCCGCCCGCCGCCACCTGCGGCCAACAGTGCCCCCTGGGTGTCTCGTGCGCGGCGGGTAATGATGTTGATGACGCCATTCACCGCGTTGGACCCCCACAGCGTGGTGCTTGGCCCCGAAATCACCTCGATGCGTTCGATGTCCTCCAACATGACCTGTTGGGCTTCCCAGAAAACGCCGGAAAAGAGTACCGAATAGACCGTCCGCCCATCGATGAGCACGAGCAGATTATTGGCGGTCAGGGTATTGAAACCACGGGCACTGATGGCGTAGGTGTTGGTGTCGGCTCGTGCGACGTCAAGATTGGGTGCGAGCCTGAGTACCTCGGGCAAGGTGGTCGCGCGGGAACGGCTGATGTCCTCGGCGGTGATGACAAAGACAGCAGCGTTGGCGACCGCCAAGCGCTCTTCGCGCTTGGACACTGTCGTCACCAGGATGTCACTAAGCTGCTCCAGCGACATTTCCGCGAGGTCTGTGGTTGACACGGGGCCAACACCAGTTTGACCAGCCTTGGCCAGTGCACAGTTGCCGGCCACCGCGGAAAAAATCAACGCGCCTGCAACACCCGCAAGCCGACTCCATTGCCTATGTCTGATGCGCCTCATCGCGCTCCCTTCAAGTGTTTAACTTATTTTTTTAGATTTACACAGTGCGTTGCTCGGCCTCCACAATGCGTCTGCATCTAACCATCGTTTGCCGCTGTCCTGCGCAGCGTTATCCCATTTTCTTGCGTGGAAAACACAAAATCCAGATGACAGGCCAGATGCTGAGCCTCCTCGATCGTAATGCGTTGCGACGCCGGAACTTCTGCACTGGCTGCCACCCAGCCTTCGTCGATTGCGGGTGCGACCCAGAACGTTAGCCGCAGTTCATCCTGGTCGCGGCCAGCAACAATGTTTAGCGTTTTGTTCGCACCATGTTTGTCAAACAGCGCCAACACTACGGCTAAAACAGTAAGCGTCAGATCGTATTCCGACTCGGACCCCAGCGCCCCGGCTTCATCGGCAGCCTGCCAGGCTACGCTGCTGAACACGGTATGCATCGAATGAGCCATCCTTTCCATGACATCGCTCACCGCAATGCGGGGCCGTCGGTCCTGGCGCTGAAACAGCACCATGCGGTCCAATTGTTGGACCACATTTTTGACATTGGCTTTGGCGCGGTTGATAAAGGGATTGATGTCGCCGACCGAAAGCGGCCCTTTCGCGGCCTTTACACCAAGCACTGACAGATCTAGTGAAATCGGACTACACGCCCCCAGTACGTCGTGGCGCGCATGGGGCGCCCATCGCGCGAGCACCTTGAGCGTGGCCGCCAAAGCGGCAAGCTGCGGATCTATTGTGTCTGAATGCATTGCGCGGACTCAATCATTCCGGGTGTCGAGCCAACCCGTCTTTTTTGGGGACATAAAATCAAATTATTCAGTGACAAGTAAAGACGCTCAATGCCGGTTTGGCCCAATGTTGCGTAGGAAAACACCTACGCAACGACGTAGCAAGCATGGATACCGCCTACAACCGCCGTGCGCACCACAATGTCGACTCATATCAGCGGTCTTGCGCTTTCTTCAGCAGAATAATAATCGGCCAGCCGCTGCAAAGCAGCCGGGTTGTGGACAGTTAGTTGACCATCAGAAATTTGGTGAAAACCCATTTTTGCCAGTTTGCGCAACGTCTTGTTGGTGTGAACCAATGACAAACCCAGGGCATCCGCGATGTGCTGTTGATTTATCGGGAAATCGATCGACGCACCCTTGGCAAGTCCGATCGCCTTCATTCGTTTGTAAAGTTGTACCAGCAGTGTGGCCACACGCTCGGTGGCGTTACGGCGGCCCACGGAAAGCAGGTTTTCGTCGAGCACCGCCTTCTGATTCGCTGCTATCCAGGTGACGTCGTACCCCAAGCCAGGGTGGTTGCGATAAAGTTCCCACAGTCCGCTACGGTCAAAGCGGCACAGTGATACCGTCGTAATTGCAGCCACGCCGTGCGGCGAAACGTCCGCCAGCTTTTCCTGCAGGCCGATGAAATCCCCGGGCAGCAGAAAATTGAGAATCTGGCGACGTCCATCTGAAAGCGACTTGAATCTGAATGCCCATCCAGCATAGAGCGTATACAAATCCTCACTGGGCAAGCCTTCAGAAATAATCAACGCGCCTGCCGGATGTGAAAACTGACGGGTTTTGAATTTCTGTATGAACGCGATTTCTTCGTCGGTATTGCGCTTGAATGCGCTACTTTTGCGCAGCGGACACTCCTTACACGACGGATTGTTTTCCACATTGCCCCCGGAAGAAATGGCGCCTCATACGCCGGTCCGAAACTGCGATTGACCGCTATGTCTTTCTACATAGCGAAATTGGCGTTGCACATCGATAATGCCGCACTGCTTCACACTCACGCGACCATGCCACAACTCTTCGAGTCCATTTTTCTTAGCGAATTATCCAGCGATGTACCGCCGGCGGATATCGGCAATATCGTTCGCAAGGCACGCGCCCACCATGCGGCCGAAAAGCTCTCGGGCTTGTTGCTGTTCGACGGTGAGCGTTTTTGCCACTACGTCGAGGGCGCTGAACAGTCGGTTCGCCATCGAATCACCAGCATTGCAGAAGATGAGCGATTCACCGGATTCCAACAATTGCACGAAGGATTCACCGGCGAATGTCGGCGTTTTGATGTATGGCAAGTCGGGATCCTGGCGCCGGATGGTCCCAGCCCGCTGCTTGGGTTTGCCACACTCCGCGGCAATGCGGCGGTCGATGCGCTGCTGCAACTGTTTCACGAACGAAAAAACCATGGCATTCATGTGGTCTAAGTGCCTGACACAGGGGTGAGGCGCGAGACTGCCGCCCGCTCGGCCTTGGCGAGCGTCATCTCTATGGCGTTCATGTCAAACGGCTTGCCGATATGTTCGTCGCAGCCTGCAGCCAGCGACGCACGCTGGTCTTCAGGCGAGGTGTAGCCGCTGAGCGCTACGATGTAAGTCTCCCTGGTCGCTTCGTTGGCACGCAGACGCCGGGCGACTTCCAGGCCGGAAAGAACCGGCAGATTGATGTCCAGCAGCACCAGCGCCGGGCGCCAGGACGTCGCAGTCGCGATTGCCTCTGCACCATCGTGCGCACGCGCAATGTCGTGGCCCATCAGCTCCAGCAGCATGCCGGTCGTTTCAGCCGCATCCACGTTATCGTCCACCACCAGTATCTTCAGCATGGCGAGTCCTCCCTGGGTTTGCGTATTGGCATGCGACTCCACTCGGACCCCGCCTTTTGACTGACGGCTGACACCTTAAGGAGCCCTACCATGTGATCGATCTGAGCAAGCGGTCGCGGGTAATTTCCCGTTCGCGCTCATCGAACATATCGCGGATACGCCCCGTTAACTTCTCCATCGAAAATGGCTTGGTGATCATCTGCATGCCGCGTTCCAGAAATCCATCGGCTAGCGCCGCGTTTTCGGCATAGCCCGTCATGAATAGCACCATCAGGTCGTGGCGCTTAATGCGAGCTGCGTCGACAACCTGCCGACCATTCAATCCAGGCAATCCAATGTCGGTCAATACCAGATGGATGCGTTTGTCCGACTCCAGAATTTTCAAACCGCTCGGCCCATCTGCAGCCTCAATCACGTTATACCCCAAGTCGGACAATACACGTACGGCCAGATCGCGAACCACGGAGTCGTCTTCGATGACCAGAATGGTCGTGCCAGCGACCACGTGATGGTCACTGCTTGCCGACTCTTGCGTTTCATCGCTCTCAAGCGCGCCCAGATAGCGCGGCAAGAACAGCTCCACCATGGCGCCATTGCCAACCTCGCTGGTGATCTTTGCAAAACCATTTGACTGTTGGGCAAAGCCGTAAATCATTGAAAGTCCCAAACCAGTTCCCTGTCCGGTGGGCTTGGTGGTGAAAAATGGATCAAAGGCACGCGCGAGCACGTCTGCCGGCATACCACATCCGTTGTCGACCACCGCGATGCACAGGAACTCGCCCTTCAACGACTGATCCCCCGGCCCGTTGCCATTGGAGGTGCGAATTGAGATACGGCCACCATGCGGCATCGCATCGCGCGAATTGATGACAAGATTAAGAATAGCGCTCTCGACCTGATTCGCATCGCACTTGGTGATCCAGGCGTCAGTGGAAAGATCGAGTTCAATTTCGATCAATACGCCGACGGTGCGTCGCAGCATATCTTCCATCGACAACACCAACTGGTTGATCTGCAGCGGTTTCGGGTCCAGCGGCTGCCGCCGCGAAAAAGCCAGTAGCCGGTGGGTTAGCGCAGCTGCGCGTTGCGCTGAATTCATGGCGCTGTTGATGAATTTTTCTGTCTCTGCGACCCGGCCCAGGCTGATGAGTTTCCGACTCAGCTCGATGGAGCCGACAATGCCTTGTAGCAGATTGTTGAAATCGTGTGCGATGCCGCCGGTCAACTGCCCAACTGCCTCCATCTTTTGCGATTGCCTTAGCGCGGCCTCTGATTGGCGCAGCGCATCTTCGGCTTCCCGCTCTGCTGTCACATCACGCCCGACGCCATGCACGACTCTGCCATCCGGTACCGACGTCCAGGAAATCCATCGATACGACCCGTCGCGATGCCGGTAACGGTTTTCGAACGGGGTCGTGCGCACGATGCCGCTGGTGTTCTTCTTCGCTTCCAACAGCGTAAGTTCGACATCATCTGGATGAACGAAATCCATGAAGTGCTGACCGATCAGTTGATCGGCGTCCCAGTCGAGTAGAGATTTCCATGCCGGATTCGTCGACTTTATCTCATCATCGAAGCCGACCACGACGATCAGGTCGCCGGAAAGACGCCATAGGCGGTCAAGTTCGGCGGTGCGTTCCGCCACGCGTTCCTCAAGGGTCGCATTCAGCGCCGATAATTCCCGCGCCGCCAGTTTCTGGTCTTGAATATCGGTATTGGTCCCAATCCAGCGCAGCACGCGATCACCGGCGCATACGGGCTGCGCACGGACCAAGTGCCAGCGAAACGATTGACGTTCGTTATTCCAGATTCGGAATTCGGTTTCATAGCGCTCGCCGTCTTTGAGTGCGCGTGCCCAGGTTTCCGTAGCCGTGGGCAGGTCATCAGGATGCAACACCTGTCCCCAATTGGCACCATTGAGAGCGCCTGGTTCAGCGCCGGTATCGGCGTAGACGCGGGCATTGAACCAGTAAAGGCTACCTTCCGCGTCCGCCGCCCATACCTGCATGGGCACCGCCTCAGCAAGGGAGCGGAATTGTTCTTCATTTTCCTGCTCCGCCGTCACTGCGCGAATGTGCTCGGTGACGTCGACGCCTTCGACAAAAATGCCCGTGACCTCTCCATCGGCATCCTTGACCGGCTGATATACAAAGTCGACAAAGCGTTCTTCGAGGGGTGCGTCGCGAGTGACCTGCAGCATCGCTTTGATTTTGCGGCCCACATATGCTTCGCCGCTTTTGTAAACGGTGTCCAGCAGTCGCGCAAAGTGCTGGTCCGCCAACTCCGGCAGCGCCGCCGCCAATGGTTTGCCGATTACGGCGCGATGCCCGATCAAGCGCTCGTAACTCGCATTGGTCATCTCAAAAATATGTTGCGGTCCGCGCAGCATGCACATGAAGCCGGGAGCCTGCTGGAACATTTCCTTGAGGCCGTCGCGTTCTGCGGCGAGCCGCCGGTTGAGCGCCTTGGTCGCAGCCTGCTCGGCGATGAACGCCTCTTCCAGAACCACCCGCCTGGTGGTCTCATAAACAAGTGCCAGCACACCTGCCGGCTTTCCATCGCTGTCAGGTATCGGACTGTAATCGAGAGTCAGAAACACCGGCTCAGCGGCGCCGTTCCGATGCAGCAGAAATTGTTGATCCACTAAAGATAAAGTCTGACCTGCCAAAACCGTGTTGACGACGTCATGATTGAAGTCATTCACCTCTGGCCACGCATCGAAAACGCTCACGCCCATACACGCCGGATGCTTTGCGCCAGCGATTTCACTATAAGCGTCGTTGTAAATCAAGACGCCGCGTGGCCCCCACAGAATCGCATAAGGCGCCGGTGACCCAAGGATGATGTCGGTCGCGAACTTGAGGGTCTGCGGCCACGACTGCGGGATACCTAAGGCTGATTTGGACCAGTCCATGTGGCGAATCAGCGTCCCACAGTGGCCACCACCTTGTGGCCAACGTGTAGTAACTACGTCGGCCTTCGCGACATCTGGTGTAAACGCCGACGACATCAAAGCCTGTGCAAGCGTGGACGCGTGCGCAGCCGCAGCTTCAAGTGAAACTTCATGAATTTCCGTCCCCCTAGCATTTATTTCAATTCCACTACGCGTGTTTTAACGGAACATAAGGCAGCATCCGGGAATCAAACATGCGGTTTTGTCCGATAGACATGTAGGTTAACGCCTACAAAATTTCGCAACACGAATCATACGAAATTCGAACAGGGTGAGCCCTTCTCCTACATCACCTCTGGAAAATCTCCTATTCGTACGCAATAAATGGGCTGGCAAAATTTCCTTCATTCAATCGGAGGAAAAAATGACCATGACCAATACCCTCGCCGCCAATGACCTCAATCGCGAAGCCACAATGGCCGCAAACTACAGCGAGACTGTCGCACCAACGCGCAATCCTGCCAGCGTAGTCTCTTGGGGCGCAATCGTCGCAGGTGCGGCGGCTGCGGCAGCTTTGTCGCTCATCTTACTACTGCTCGGCGCGGGCCTTGGATTAGCCGCCGTTTCCCCATGGGCGCATGAAGGCATGGGTAGTGTCGCGTTTGGCCTGTCGACCATTCTCTGGGTGACCTTTACGCAACTGGCCGCATCGGGAATGGGCGGATATCTCGCCGGACGGTTAAGAGCGAAGTGGATCGCCACCCATAGCGATGAGGTTTACTTCCGTGACACTGCCCACGGATTTTTGGCATGGGCGGTCGCATCGTTGGCGACCGCAGCCCTACTCACATCGGCGATCGGAGCCATCGTAAGTGGCGGCGTACAAGCAGGCGCGGCTGTTGCCGGCGGTGCCGCCACCGTAGCAGTCGCAGGCGTTGCTAACACCAATGCCGACAAGGCCGAACCCGATGTAATGGGCCTGGGGTACTATGTTGATTCATTGCTTCGCAAAGACCTGAACGCGGCACCGCCATTGCAAGCTTCCAGCCCGGGCGGCGTGCTGCCCGCCGGACTTGCGCCAGCACCTGGCGCCACGCCGGAAATTATGCGAATCTTTGTGAGTAGCCTGGGCCAGGATGTGCTCACCGCAGATGACTCACGCTACGTAGGCCAGATAGTCTCCCAGCGCACCGGCCTGACCCAACAAGAGGCCGAGAAGCGCGTGACTGACACCTATGCACGCGCCAAAGCAAGAATGGCTAACGTGCAAGCAGCAAGCAAAGAAGCCGCAGACAAGGCGCGCAAAACTTCATCCTACGCGTCGCTGTGGCTTTTCGTCTCGTTGCTCATCGGCGCATTTGTTGCCAGTTTGGCAGCGACCATTGGCGGGCGCCATCGCGACGCTTGACCTTTTTTCCCACAACGTTCAGGAGATAACCATGCGTTCACTTTTGCTCTATTTTCTCGGCATTCCCATTCCCATCATCATCCTAATCGCGTTGTTCGTGCGCTAGCCGTTGCGCGAACGCAATCGACATTGAAGAGAAAGGTATCGTCACCATGGCAACAAAAAAAACCGTAAAGAAAGCTGGCGCAGGTTCAACTGCGAAGGCGCAAGAAGCAACCGCGCTACTGCGCGCCGATCACAAACTCGTCAGCGGCCTGTTCGCTGAATACGAGAAAGCGCGCTCAACGACGAAAAAGCAGCAGCTCGTCTCAAAAATCTGTACCGAGTTGAGTGTGCACGCGCAGGTGGAAGAAGAGATCTTTTATCCAGCGGTCAAGCGTGCGTTGAAAGACAAGGAACTGGTGCCCGAGGCCACAGTCGAACATGCAACTCTCAAAGACCTCATTGCGCAGGTTGAATGCGTGACGCCAGACGGCGAAATGTTCGACGCCAAGATCAAGGTGTTATCCGAATACGTTAAACACCACGTCAAGGAGGAGCAGGAAGAAATGTTCCCCAAAGCCAGGGCCACCAAGCTCGATATGGTGACCTTGGGCGCACAGCTGGCAGCGCGTAAAGCGGAGCTCATTTCAAGACGCGCCTAGTTGCAGGCAATGCTGGACCTTCAACTATCAAATTTTCTACTGAGAGGGCACGACGTGAAAACTGAAAAGCAACTCAATCCACAACTCGCCAAACTCTGTGAGCTGATCGAAGAAATACCTGCGGCAATGTTGACCAGCCGTGAAAACGACGGCTCGCTGGTGAGCCGCCCCATGTCGCCGCTGCTCATGGATGCCAACGGCACGATCTGGTTCTACGCCGATCGCCGTTCAACAAAAATAGCGCAAATGGCTGCGCTTAATCTGGCCTTTAGCGATCCCCCGCACGCAACCTATGTGTCCATTTCCGGACATGCTGCGCTCGACAACGATCGCATATTGATTGATCGCATGTGGACATCGTGGGCAAAGCCCTGGTTTCCCGACGGTCCAGGTTCGCTACACCTCGCGTTACTGAAGTTCACGCCCGAAACCGCTGAGTACTGGGACGCGGCAAACAGCCGGATGGTGCGCATGTTCGCGATGGCTACGTCGGTCGTTGCTGGCGAACCGATCTGGATGGGTGACCACGCGCGGCTGAAACATCTGACGACACCCATGAAAAACGTCGCATGAGCCGCTGTTCGTGACTAAGTTCGCCGCCGCCTATGCTGCAGTCGTTGTGGTCTTCGCGGCGCTGGATCTGTTGTGGCTAGGTGTGATTGCCAAACCGTTTTATCAGTCCGAGCTTGGCCACTTGCTAGCCGCACGACCAAACTTTGTCGTCGCAGCGATTTTCTATCTGGTGTTTGGGGTGGGTCTGATGATATTTGCGGTTGCCCCTAATGTGGCAGATCACCAATGGCGGGCGACGCTGACGGCGGCAGCACTGTTCGGCGTGTTTGCCTACGCAACCTACGATCTCTCTAACCTCGCAACATTGCGGGATTGGCCCATCCGCTTGTCTATTCTCGACATCGTTTGGGGTGGGCTGATCAGCGCCACGGCTGCGTTGGCAGGCAAATTTGCGCTCGATCATTTGTCCGCCGCCTGAAATCAGTCTGAGCAACGCTAGCACTCCTGACCTTGCGCGGGAACAAAATACAAGCACTGGAGCGCCTTCTAGCGCACTATTGCCCGAAAAGCGGCGCCAATGCTTGAGTTTAGAGTTTCGACTCAGACATATTCGGGCTGCACAGCACGAACGCGCGCAAGGTCTCCTGTAACCAAAGTTAGCAAAGTCGTCGAGGGTGTCAACACAGTTTCACGGTACGATGGGCGAGCAGCATCCGCTTGCCACTCAAGAAAGTTTGCATGACCGACACCCCGCAGAAGCTCATGCGCGACGCCGCCCGATTAACCCGCGACGGACGTCTCGACGAAGCCACCGAAACGATCCAGCGCGCACTGCGGGGAAACGTGAAAAGTGTCGCCGCGACAGCGGCACGGAAAACCAAATCGGGCAGGAAGTCCGCTGCAGTTACGCTGGACGCCTCGGCGAGCGTGTCCGGCCGCAAGATGTTCGAAATTGATACGCGTGATTACGACGCCGCCGAAGCTGACTTCGCAGCCGCCGAATCCGCGCATCACGACGGATTGCAAACGGCGCGGGGCGATGTGTTCAGAAATCGACCTACCGAAACCCATGACACTTCGACTGTTGGCGAATTTCTCGGCGGCACGCACACCCATGCAGCGAAAACATTGCGATTCAAGCTCTATGTTCCGTCGAACCATGTCGGCCGAGCGCTGCCGCTGGTAGTGATGCTGCATGCTGGCTCGCAGGACGCGGACGACTTCGCCGCCGGCACTGGCATGAATGAAGCGGCGCACCAACAAAATTTCTTCGTGCTTTACCCCGAGCAGTCGCTATCGAACAATGCATCGCAATGCTGGAACTGGTTTCAGCCCGAAGACCAGCAACGCAACAGTGGCGAACCGGCGCTGATTGCCACTATGACCAAGGCAATCATCAAGAAATATCGCATTGACCCGCGCCGCGTTTACATTGCCGGGCTGTCCGCCGGTGGCGCGATGGCCACGATCGTTGCCGAGGCGTACCCGGAAATATTTGCCGCTGTTGGTGTGCATTCGGGACTGGCGCGCGGCGCGGCGAGTAATGTGATGGAAGCATTTACGGTGATGCAGAGTGGCGACACCAGCCGTGCTGAACACGTGGCGGGAATCAACATGAAAGTGTCTGTTCCCACCATTGTGTTTCATGGCGATCAGGATCAGACCGTGCACCCGCGCAATGGTGAACAGGTAATTGCGGCGGTGCTGCGCGAGGAGGCGGACGCGAAAGTTGAGCGCGGCGTTTCACCAAAAGGACGGCGTTACACGCGCTCCAGACATGTCGACAAGAAAGGCAAGCGTCTGGCAGAGCACTGGCTGGTGCACGGTGCGGGACACGCGTGGTCCGGTGGCGATGCTGCGGGCTCATTCACCGATGCCAGCGGACCTGATGCGACGCGTGAAATGTTGCGATTCTTTTTTGCGCAGTGATTGTGCCCGATTGGTTTTATTCGATCCGCAGTTACGTCCGTGTAAATGTCGGCTGACGCGCGCGCAGATTCGTCACCTCGGCCTCAAGTGTCTGAATTTGTTCCAGCAACGTTAGCGCCAACGCCAGCGCATGCGTGTCCAGTTCAAGATCATCCCGGAGGCGGCAAGCTTTTCGCACAGTGATGACGCAATCCGCGCGGAAACGCCAGGGGATCTGGCTTGTGTCTAGCGGCGCCAAAGCACCCAGCTCGACCA
>JBDTPE010000045.1:0-10846 GCA_039932875.1 Betaproteobacteria bacterium
GCCGTCATCGAGTCGATAAACGCCTGGCGCGAAAACAAACGTTCCGCATATTTAAGCAACGGCGCCGCCGCTTTGGGCATCTCAACCTGATAGTGCTCGAGTCGCCACAGGAGTGGAGCGATAGCTACGTCAAGCATCGAGAACTCGTCACCTAGCATATGTTTTTGCTTGACGAAAATTGGCGCCAGCTGGATAAGATTCTCGCGGATGTAGAGGCGCGCTTTTTCGTGCTGATTTGGCTTGCCGCGTTCCAGTGCATCGACGTGATTGAAGATTTCGTTTTCCATGCGAAACAAAATTAATCTTGCCCGTGCGCGCATCACTGGATCGGCAGGCATCAATTGTGGATGCGGAAAGCGCTCGTCGATATACTCGTTGATGATATTGGACTCGTAAAGTATCAGATCGCGCTCGACCAGTACCGGTGTGCGGTTGTACGGATTCATGACCGCGAGGTCCTCGGGCTTATTCATCAGGTCCACGTCGAGGATCTGAAAATCCATGCCCTTTTCATACAAAACAATGCGGCAGCGGTGGCTAAAGGGACAGGTCGTCCCAGAATATAAAGTCATCATGGCGGTTTACCCGTTTTCTTGTACGAAAGTTATTTGATCTTCAAGTCGCCGCGCCGCGCCGGAATGCACGGCCAGAATGAGGCAGACGACGGGCCCCAAGTCGAAGAAGGCTTGAATCTGCCCAGTGCGGCTTGCGATGGTGAAACGAAACGAGTCTACTTGACGTCTTTCCAATACTCATGTTTTAACCAAAGCGTGATGAAAAACGCGAACACCAGGAAAAACAGAACAAGCACACCCAATTGCGTGCGCTGTGGTGCAGCTGGCTCTGACATGTAGGTCATGTAGTTGACCAGGTCAGCAACGTAACGGTCGTATTCGATCGGCGACATGCTGCCAGCGCGATCCATTCCAAGCTTCATGATTGGCTCCATCTTGCCGTCATGATCGCGACGCTCACCGGACTTCACCATCGCCTGGGTGCCTTGGAGATCGTGAAGTACGTGCGGCATTGCCACATTGGCAAATACGGTGTTGTTCCAACCTGACGGCGCCGCGTCATCACGATAAAAGCTGCGCAGGTACGTGTAAAGCCAGTCCGGGCTGCGGACACGAGCCGATAGCGTCAGATCCGGTGGAACACTACCGAGCCAGTCTTTTGCGTCAGCTGGCTCCAGCGCAGAAACCATGGTGTCACCAATTTTGTCTGTGGTAAACAACAGGTTGTCCTTGATCTGTTGCTCAGTCAACCCTATCTGCGTCAGGTGGCTGTAGCGCATGAACTGCGCGTTGTGACAGTTCAGGCAATAGTTGATAAAGGTCTTGGCACCGCGCTGCAGTGAAGCCGTGTCTCTCAGGTTGATCGGCGCTTTGTCAAGGTGCACTTCGGCACCACCGGAAGCGAATGCGGACGCCGCGGCGAGCGACACCGAAGCCAGCAGCAATTTCATAGCTGTTTTCATCAGAACGTCACCCTTTCTGGTTCCGGTTTTTCTTTATCCACTTTTGTATACCACGGCATCAAGATAAAGAACGCGAAGTACACCACCGTGAGGACGCGCGCCACGATAGTCGCTACGTCAGCGCCGCCGATCAGCGGCAATCCCTTTGCCAATTGTCCCCATACGGTAGTTGGTACTACTCCAAGATAACCAAGTATCAAAAAGCTGATGACAAAGGCGGTCAGGAAGCGTTTGTAGATCGGCCCACGATAACGCACGGATTTCACCTTGCCCCGATCAAGCCATGGGAGCAAGAACAGGATCATCGTCGCTGCCCCCATCACCGCAACGCCAGGAAACTGTGAACCGAACATCGACGGCACTGCGCGCAACATGGCGTAGAAAGGCGTGAAGTACCACACCGGCGCAATGTGTGCAGGAGTTTTAAGCGGATCCGCCTGAATGAAGTTCGGCGCCTCGAGAAAGTAGCCGCCCATTTCTGGGGCGAAAAATACGATTGCAGAAAATACGGCGAGGAACACCACCACGCCGACTATATCCTTGAGTGTGTAGTACGGATGAAACGGGATGCCATCTCTGGGCGTGCCGGTCTTCGGGTCGATGTCTTTGTTGATTTCGATTCCATCTGGATTATTGGAACCAACTTCATGCAATGCAACGAGATGCGCGGCAACCAACCCGAGCAGTACGAGCGGCAACGCGATGACGTGGAATGCAAAGAAACGGTTCAATGTGACGTCACTGATGCTGAAGTCGCCACGAATCCATACCGCCAGGTCGTCGCCGATAATCGGAATTGCACCAAACAGATTGATGATCACTTGCGCGCCCCAGTAGGACATCTGACCCCACGGCAGCAGGTAGCCGAAAAAGGCTTCTGCCATCAGCGCGAGATAGATCATGCAACCGAAAATCCACAATAGCTCACGTGGCTTGCGATACGAGCCGTACATAAGCCCGCGCATCATATGCAGATAGACGACCAGGAAAAACATGGAAGCGCCTGTGGAATGCATGTAGCGAATCAGCCAGCCCCATGAAACATCGCGCATGATGTATTCGACAGACGCAAAAGCGAATTTCGCGTCAGGCTTGTAGTTCATCGTCAGGAAAATGCCGGTCACAATCTGCATGACCAGAATGAGCATTGCCAGTGAACCGAAGTAGTACCAGAAATTGAAATTCTTTGGCGCGTGGTAATCGCCAACCTGCTCTTTGTAGAGCTTGACCAGCGGGAAGCGCGCGTCTATCCAGACGATTGCGTTGCCAACTATCCCGGGGAATGGCGGCGCAATGGCAGGTTTGGGTGCGTTGGACATTGATTACGCTCCTTTGGAATCGTCGCCAATAAGCAACGAAGTGTCAGATAAGAACTTGTATGGCGGTATAACCAGGTTGGTTGGCGCGGGCATACCGGAAAAGACGCGGCCCGACATATCGAACTTGGACTGGTGGCATGGACAAAAGAAGCCACCTGGCCAGTCGGCGCCCAAATCCGACGCGCCAATTTCCTTACGGTACGTCGGCGAGCAGCCCAAATGAGTGCACACGCCACGCGCGACGAAGATCTCAGGCTTTATCGACCGTGCCGGATTCTTGGCATATTCGGGTTGCTTTGAAGCATCCGACTTCGAATCCGCTAGCAGGGCGTCATGTTTGTCCAACTGTGCAACCATTTCCGGCGTACGTTTGATGACCCAGTGTGGCGCCCCCCTGAATTCGACGGTCAGTTGCTGACCGGGCTCGATCTTGTTCAAGTCGACTGGTACTGGAGCGCCTGCGGCAACAGCCCTGGCTGATGGCAACATGCTCGCAACAAATGGTATGGCCACTGCGGTCGCCGCGCCGGCTCCGACGACGGAGGACGCAACGATCAGGAAGCGACGTTTCTTTGGGTCAACTTGGTTCAGGACGATGGCTGTCATGGAGTCGATTCTCTATGCATTAAGGTCGAATTGGCTTGCTGCAAGTGCGGGTTCGAGTTGGATTTGGTCTCTTTTTTGAAGTTAACTGGTCTACCAAAAGCAGCCGATAAAGGCAGATAAGAAGCCGCGCCACGCAATTTTAGCTGATCGCGCGAATAAACTTAAGCCCCCCAGGTCCCTTTGTCACCGTTTTTCGGCAACTTTATGTCGTGAGACTGATGATTCTGCGTGGCCAGTAGCAAAGTTAGGGTTTCACCGATTGACACGTCACACTTAGGCAAATACAGTCCCACCATGCTGGATAGTTAAATACAAGGAAGGCGCTACATGGGAATGATGTCGGAATTCAAGGAGTTTGCGGTCAAGGGAAACGTCATGGACCTGGCTGTCGGTGTGATCATCGGTGCCGCATTCGGAAAAATCGTTGACTCTGTAGTTAGTGACCTGGTCATGCCCGTTGTGGGCAAGTTACTCGGTAACGTGAATTTTGCTGACATGTACCTGGCATTAAAGGATATTCCCGCTGGCACGGGGGCCAGTCTGGACGCGGTAAAGAAGGCCGGTGTCCCGGTTTTTGCGTACGGTAATTTCATTACCATTGTGCTCAACTTCGTCATTCTGGCGTTTATCATTTTTCTGATGGTCAAGCAGATGAACAAGCTGAAAAATACGGCCCCTCCCGCTGCACCCGCGCCCACGGCAGAGGATGTATTACTACTCATGGAAATCCGCGACCTCCTGAAAAAGTGAGCATTTGCTAACTTGGCGGTAGATGCTGTAATTAGACCGTTCGCTCACTAATCATATATGTGGATGGCGCTCTGGTAGTCGGCTATTGTTATTTGCCATCGTCAGCCTCATTTTTTCTACTCGACCTCGACTAATAGGTAGCTAGCGCATGCGTCGCTTTTGGTTAATATTTGCAGAATTTGTCACGATCACGCTCGCCATCGTCTTTGTAATCACGCTTATCAGGCCTGACTGGAATCCATGGCATCGCACGATCGTCGAGATTCGCGAGTCGGTTGCCACTGGGGGTCTGCTTACAGTTGGCAATGCAAGCCAGAGTAAATCCAGCTTCGCAGACGCCTCCAAACGGGCAATGGTTTCGGTAGTTAATATCTCCTCGTCTCGAGACACCAAAATCCCCAGCAGCAACCCGCTTGCCAATGACCCGCTGTTTCAGCGCTTTTTTGGCCGCCCTGACGGCGAGGAGGATGATCCAGAGGTTCGAGGTAGCCTTGGTTCTGGCGTAATTATTAACGCCGACGAAAAAGGCGGATACGTACTTACCAACGATCACGTAGTCGCCGGATCAAAAGATATCCAGGTTTCATTTGCCGATGGTCGCGTCCTTGCAGCGAAAGTCGTCGGTACCGATCCGGAATCAGACTTGGCTGTGCTGCGAATTGAAGGCAAGGGGCTGACGCCAATCACACTCGGCCAATCGGAAAAAGCACGGGTTGGCGATGTGGTGCTCGCCATCGGCGATCCGTTTGGTGTCGGTCAAACCGTTACGATGGGTATCGTAAGCGCACTTGGGCGAAATCGGCTTGGCGTGAATCGTTACGAGAATTTCATCCAGACAGATGCAGCAATAAATCCAGGCAATTCTGGTGGTGCACTGGTCGACGTTAACGGCAACCTGATCGGTATCAACAGCGTCATTTACTCTCACTCAGGTGGCTCGCTAGGTATCGGCTTTGCAATACCAATTTCGATGGCCAAGGATGTGATGGAGCAAATAATTGCAGAGGGCTCCGTCACACGTGGCTACATCGGCATTTCGCCACAGGACGTTACTCCAGAGCTTGCGGAATCATTAAAACTTCCTGTTGTACGCGGCGCCTTGGTCGCTACCGTCGTTCGGGGCCATCCGGCGGACAAAGCGGGAGTGAAAGTCGGCGACGTCATTACCGGCATCGAAGGCAAGAGCATTCAAGATAGTGTGGCGGCAATGGCTGTGATTGCAGCACTAAAACCCGGCAAAGATGCCAAATTCCAACTTATACGCAGCGCGAAGCAGATTGAACTTACTGTCAATATCGCCAAACGAAGGTTGCAGAGACAATAAGTAGCGCTTAACTAGCCGGTGTGAGACTCGGTCTCGACCTTGGACGTGGGCGTCACGAAAAAACGCGCCCACAGGATGCCCACCTCATACAAAACGCAAAGTGGGATCGCCAAAGACAATTGCGAGGCCACATCTGGCGGCGTAACGACAGCAGCGACAACAAACGCACCGACAATAATATAGCGGCGAACTTCACGCAGCGTATCCAGGCTGACGAGTCCGGTCGCAACGAGAACAACAACTACCACCGGCGTCTCAAATGCCAGCCCAAACGCAAAAAACATCCCAAGCACAAAACTAAAATAGTTTTCAATATCGGGGGAAACGGTGATCGTCGACGGCGCCATTTGCGCAATGAATGTGAATACCAACCGGAAAACGAAAAAATAGCAGAATGCCATGCCGACAAAAAACAACAATGTGCTCGACACAATCAACGGCAATACAAAGCGTTTTTCGTGCTTGTAGAGGCCCGGGGCAACGAACATCCAGAGCTGATACAAAATAAACGGCAGCGCCACCAAAAACGATGCGAGCATCGCTATCTTCAACGGAATGAAAAATGGCGAGATCACACCAGTAGCGATCATTTTCGACCCTTGAGGCAATGCAGCCATCATCGGCATCGCCAGAAAGTCATACAGCTTTCCCGCCAAAAACCAGGGCGGCGTCACCAGCGGTATCAACACGATGCCAAACGCAATCAACGAATAGACCAAACGATTTCGCAATTCAACAAGATGCGAAACAAACGTGTCTTTTACGGTGTCGTTCACGTTGCTCTTGAAATACGTACTGGCTCGATACCGAAATCCAGACTGACTTGAACCGGCGAAGCGGATGTCGCAGTAGCACCCGCGTGGGCAGGCGAAACACGAATTGCAGGTGCCTCAACCTGGTCTGCCGGAATGCCTGAAGCTGATTCGTGCAAGCCGTTTTCCTGCTCAGTGAGCATCGAGACTTGCGAATGATTTGAAACTTCTCCTTCGGCTGGCAGAGTTGCCGGTTTCTCGATCGCATGGCCGATTGCTGATGTTTCCTTTTCAACGACATTGGCGTGCTGCTGAACGCTTTGCTCAAAACTCTTGGCTGCGTCTTGTACTTCCTGCTTGATCTTGGCAAGCTCGGAAGTATCCATTTCACGATTGATGTCGGCCTTCACCGTCGCCACGTAACGCTGCAGACGACCGAACAGATGCCCGGCAGTGCGCGCAACTTTCGGCAAGCGTTCGGGACCCAATACCACGAGTGCGACGACGCCAATGACGGCAATTTCAGAAAAGCTCATGTCTAACATGGGCGTTCCGCGTCTGGAGCTGACAAGAGAGGCGTCCCGGAAAGGTTTTGCACTGAATCAGCTGACTTGCTGAATGCTGTGCTCAACTTTTTTGCTTGTCCTTGATATCGACATCAATGGTCGAGCCGACAATTTGGTCGGGTTTCTTTTCCACTTCGCCATCGGTCTTCATGCCGTCCTTGAAGCCTTTGACCGCACCACCCAAATCACTGCCGATATTGCGCAATTTCTTGGTGCCGAATATTAGCAGCACAACGACCAATACGATCAGCCAGTGCCAAATACTGAAACTACCCATGATAATCTCCTCTAAATTGCCGGTTACACCGGCAACATCCCGCTAGTATTGCCGAACGCCGATCCGACCGCAGCGCACATGCTGTTGGCGACTACAGTCGCATGTCTGTGAGGCGCAATTCGCACCGATCAGAAGGCAGGTACGGCGTTTAACTTCAGCCTACTGCCATCGTGTTCAAGGGAATATTGCCCGGCCGATTTCCGAACACGTGAATATGCAAATGATACACGTCTTGGCGGCCCATCCGACCGGTGTTGATCGACGTACGAAATCCGTCGGTGAGTCCTTGCTCCCTGGCGAGCACCGGTGCGAGGACCAGCATCTTTCCCAGCAACACCGCGTCTTCGCCGGTCACGTCGGACAGCGTCGCAATAAATTTCTTGGGAATGATCAGGAAATGAACGTCCGCGACCGGATGAATATCGTGAAAAGCGAGCACCTCGTCATCTTCATAGACCTTCTTGCTAGGAATTTCCCCGCGAATTATCTTGCCAAAAATGGTGTCGTTGCCGGTCATCTTGAAGTCTCCTTTCCTGACGCAATACGCGCATTCTTTTCGTCAATACCGGAAACGCCCTCGCGTCGCTCAAGCTCCGCTAGCACGTCAGACAGCGGCAGGTCCCGGGCGGCCAGCATCACCAGCGTATGAAAAATCAAGTCTGCAGCTTCCGCGGTCAACTGTTTGTTGTTGCCTCCCTTGGCCGCGATAATCGCCTCGGTTGCCTCTTCGCCAACCTTCTTGAGAACCGTATCGATTCCCTTTGCGTAAAGCGAGGCGACATAGGAGCTATCCGCCGCAGCCCCTTTGCGGGACAGCAGGGTCTGTTCCAAACGAAAAAGAATGTCGCTATTGCGCATCTAGCTGTTGACCCCTGTGAGTGTTGAGACGTAACGCGTGTTGCTCTCGCTGTGCTCGTCCTTCGTGACCCAGCGGCCATCCTCGAGCAAGTTGAAAAAACACCGGCGCCGCCCTGTATGACAGGCGATATTGCCGACCTGCTCCACCTTCATGAGAATGGCGTCGCCGTCACAATCCAGGCGCAACTCCTTGACGTGCTGGAGATGACCAGAAGTCTCCCCTTTTTTCCACAAAGCCTGCCGCGACCGCGACCAATAGTGCACGTCGCCGGTCGTGAGCGTCAATTGCAAAGATTCGCGATTCATCCACGCCAGCATCAGTACTTCCAGACTCGTGACATCTTGCGCGATCGCCGCGACCAGTCCTTTGTCGTTCCATTTCACGGCCTCCAGCCATTGCGACTGCAGAACGTCGCTCATAACCTGACCTCGATGCCACGTGCGCGCATGCGCTGTTTCGCCTCATTGATGGTGTATTCGCCGAAGTGAAAAATGCTCGCGGCCAGCACCGCGTCGGCTTTGCCTTCACTCACACCATCGGCTAGATGATCCAGCGTTCCCACGCCACCGGAGGCGATCACCGGCACAGTGACGGCCTCGGCAACGGCGCGTGTGAGGGCAAGATCAAAGCCAGATTTGGTGCCGTCACGATCCATGCTCGTCAGCAAGATTTCGCCCGCACCAAGCTCTTGCGTGACATGTCTCGCCCAGGCAACCGCGTCGAGACCCGTCGGCGTCCGTCCACCATGTGTGAACACTTCCCAGCCTTCTGTGTTTGGCCGCTTGCGCGCGTCGATTGCAACGATGATCGCCTGCGAGCCAAAGTGGTCGCTGGCGTCCTTCACCAATTGCGGATGGGTGACAGCAGAAGTATTGATGCTGATTTTGTCGGCGCCGACGTTCATCAAGCGCCGTATGTCGTCTATGCTGCGAATCCCGCCACCCACCGTGAGGGGTATGAACACCTGATCGGCAACGCGTTCGATTACATCCAGAATCATCGTGCGCGCATCTGAACTTGCCGTGATATCCAGAAACGTGAGTTCATCGGCGCCGTCGTCATTGTATTTGCGCGCAATTTCAACCGGGTCGCCGGCATCACGCAAATTGACGAAGTTGATACCTTTGACGACGCGACCGCCGTTGACGTCGAGGCAGGGAATGATACGTTTGGCTAACATAGTGAAAACTTGCACCTCAATTGCGAAACACCAGAATGGACGCGGGTCTCAGTGCATATTTGGCTGGAAAGGCCCGCCAATGCTTGATCTACGTAATTGCAAGCCATTGCACATGTTGGTCAAGCTGCCGACTGCTCAGCCAGCGCCCTCGCCTTTGCAAAGTCCAACGTGCCTTCATAAATAGCGCGACCGGTAATGACACCCATGATGCCCTCATCTTCCACGGCAATGAGTTTCTTGACATCGTCCAGGCTATTGAGGCCACCCGAAGCAATGACTGGAATCGTCAGCGCCTGGGCGAGCTTGACGGTTGCTTCGATATTCACGCCGGTCATCATTCCGTCGCGGCCAATATCCGTATAGAGAACCGCTTCCACGCCATATTCCTGAAAGCGTTTGGCCAGGTCGATGACGTCGTGCCCTGTCAGCTTCGACCAGCCATCCGTGGCAACTTTTCCATCCTTCGCGTCCAGCGCCACGATAATGTGGCCCGGAAACGCATCACAGGCTTCATGCAAGAAACCAGGCGTTTTGACAGCCGCCGTGCCGATGACGATATAGCTCACGCCGTCATCGAGATAGCGTTCGATCGTTGCCAAGTCGCGGATCCCGCCGCCCAGTTGCACGGGGATATCGCCCATTGCCGCGATAACTTCCTTGATAGCAGCCTCATTCTTGGGCTTGCCCGCAAAGGCACCATTCAGGTCGACCACGTGCAACCTCGTCGCGCCGAGATGCTTCCATCGTCGCGCGGTCTCCCCCGCGTTGTTGGAGAACACAGTGGCACGCTGCATGTCGCCCTGTTCGAGTCGCACGCAATGGCCGTCCTTGATGTCGATTGCCGGGATGATCAACATGATGTTTAGTCAGGGGTCAGAGTCAGGAAGGGAAGTGATGTTGGGGAAGTTGGCTATCCCGGCGGGCGCATCGGCGCTGACATCACGCTGGCGACCAGGAAAGGAAGTTTTTGTAGAGAGTGAGTCCGGCGCGGTGACTTTTTTCGGGATGGAATTGAGTGGCGAAAATATTGGTTCGTGCGATGGCGGCGGAAAAAGGGTAAACGTAATCAGTTTTCCCGACGGTCACGGGCGCGTCGGCTGGTTCACAGAAATAACTATGCACGAAATAAAATCGCTCGTCATCGGCAATATCTTGCCACAACGGATGCTCACGCGTTTGCTTGACCGTATTCCAGCCCATATGCGGAACTTTCTGCGAAGCTTCCTGCGGCGCGAATCGCTTAACCGTTCCCGCAAATAGTCCGAGCCCAGGCGTATCACCTTCCTCTGAACGCTCGAACAGCATTTGCATTCCAACGCATACGCCGAAAAAGGGTTTGCTCTCTGCAGCACGGCGCACCGCAGCTTCCAGGCCGCTTTCGGCCAAATAGCGCATGCAATCGGGCATCGCGCCTTGGCCGGGAAATATCACCCGGTCAGCATCGTGAACGAGCTGTGGCGAGCCGCTAATGCTGACGTCGATATCGGTGAAGTGTTCGCGCGCAACGAACTCAAAGGCCTTGGCCACCGAGCGCAAATTGCCCATCCCGTAATCGACCACCACAATTTTTTGCATCGTACGTCAGCGTTTGAATACTAGAGCGCGCCCTTGGTCGACGGCAGAATGCCTGCCGCGCGCGGATCGAGTTCGCAACTCATGCGAAGCGCACGGCCAAAGGCTTTGAAGACAGTCTCAATCTGGTGATGTGAATTCACGCCACGCAGGTTATCGACATG
>JBDTPE010000046.1:0-10737 GCA_039932875.1 Betaproteobacteria bacterium
TCAGAACACTTACGCCTGCGGGCGTTAGCGCGGTCAATCGCTTTCCCTGCCGCACGAAAATCTCCACGCCAAGCTCACCCTCCAGTTCCCGTACCTGGCGCGATACGCCGGGTTGTGAGGTATGCAGTGCCTCGGCGGCGGCGGAGAGGTTCAGCTTGTGGCGGGCAATCTCTCGTACATAACGAATTTGCTGGAGATTCATTGAAATGAAGATATAACAATATGCGATGATTAATTATAATAGAGGCCTTTATACGATTACTAGCCATTACACTATTTTCAACAAAATCTAGTGCTGGCGGACCTCATGGCGTCTTTTTATTCGGAACGCCGCACCAAATGGCAGTCTATGTAAGTCGATGGCTGCGGAAACCCGACCAAGTCAATAGAGTGTCGTGGAGAAAGCCAAAGAAAAAAGGCCCCGCATTGCGGGGCCTTTTGACATTCAACCAACTTGACCAAATTATTTCTTCGGTGTGTCGGCTTTCGGTGCATCCGTCTTTGAAGCGTCCGCTTTCTTGGCGTCGTCTTTCTTGACCGGCTTATCAGCCTTCTTGTCATCAGCAGCTTTTGCAGCTTTGTCAGCTTTAGCTTGCTTGGCAGCGTCAGCTTTTGCTTTCTTTTCTTCCGCTTCTTTAGCAGCTTTGTCAGCCTTCTCTTTCTTTGCGGCTTCAGCCTTGGCTTTCTTCTCGTCAGCTTTGGCCTTCTTTTCTGCAGCGGCTGCAGCTTTTTTGTCTGCTGCAGACATTGCGGCGGGTGCTGCCTCTTTTACGTCAGCCTTCTTTGCGTCGGCGGCAACGGCTTTGTCAGCTTTCTTGGCTGGCGCTGCTTCCTTCGTGGCTACGGCGGCAGGTACAGCCGGTGTTGCAACTTTAGCAGCAGCGGCGGCTGGTATGGCAGCTGGCGCAGCAGCTTTTGCAGCGGCGGCTGGCTTAGCATCTGCTTTCTTTTCCACGACAACAGTGGTTTTGCCGGCCAAGGTTGCATCAGCACCCATGGACTTGAGCGTGCCTTCACCGATACCAGGAACCTTGTCGACATCGGCCATGGTTTTGAATGGGCCATTCTTGGTGCGGTAGTCGATGATTGCTTGTGCTTTGACTTCGCCGATACCCTTGAGGGACATCAGTTCTTCTTTGTTTGCGGTGTTAACGTTTACGGCAGCAAACGCGATGGAGATCGACGCGAAAAACGCGAAGATCGTGGCGAGGATTTTCTTCATTAGTGCTCCATGAGTGAGTGAGATAGAACTTGCTTTGCACTGATTGCATCGCTGTGGACAGCGCTACTTCGGTGCGATTCTGCTGATCGTTACAACCCGTTACACGAACCGCACTGCCTAAAACGGGCCTCGGGTTGCGTGGTTGACAAGGTTGACGCCGATTGTGTTGCCAAGGAATATTTTTCCCTTTAGGCCACGACAGCGTGAATGGAATTGTGCGCTCGGTACTGCCTCCCAACGATGCAAAAACATTCGCGATAAATGCAATTGAGGATTTTCCGCAAATTGCGCATACTGCGAACTTATTGATTATATGAAACTTTTTCCAATGGCGCTAGGGCGGCGTGGCATTTTCCTGGGAACATAGCCCACAAATGCACTGCGCAGACTTACGACTGATTGGCTGCAAGCCACGGCATGTAGCGGGCCACGCCTTCTTCCACCGTCAGGAAATTGTCGCTATAGCCTGCAGTACGCAAATTGCCAAGATTGGCTTCCGTAAAACTCTGATACTTGCCTTTGAGCGCTTCCGGGAACGCAACGTACTCGATCAGTCCCTCAGCCTTCATCTCGTCGAGCGAAAGCGCGGCTTTTCCGTCCAGCGCGCGGCACGCATTGAGACTGGCGACCGCCATATCGTTAAACGTCTGGCTGCGGCCGGTGCCCAGATTGAAAATCCCAGAAACACTCTCATTGTCCAAAAAAAACAGGTTTACCTTGACGACATCCTCGATCGAAACAAAGTCCCGGCGCTGTTCACCATTTGCGTAGCCATCACTGCCCTCAAACACCTTTATCTTGCCATGAGCGCGATACTGGTTGAAGAAATGGTAAGCCACCGAGGCCATTCGGCCCTTGTGGGATTCGCGCGGTCCATAGACATTGAAATAGCGAAACCCGGCAACCTGCGCACTCGCTTCTGCGAGTTGCGGGCGCACGTGCTGATCAAACAGAAACTTTGAATAGCCATAGACGTTCAAAGGCGCTTCGCACTCACGTGTCTCTGCAAACACCTTACCGCCGCCGTAGACCGCTGCAGAAGATGCATAGAGAAAAGGCACAGATTCCTCCTGGCACCACTCCAACAGGGATAGAGAATAGCGATAGTTGTTATCCATCATGTAGCGGCCATCGGTTTCCATGGTGTCGGAGCAGGCACCCTGATGCAATATCGCCTCGATGTCACCGCCCAACTCGCCGGATTCCACAACATCCAAAAAATCCTTCTTGTCGACGTATTCAGCGATTTCACAATCGACGAGATTCCTGAATTTGTCCGCTTTGGCGAGATTGTCGACGGCGACAATATCGGAAATGCCGCGCGCGTTTAGCGCCTTGACGATATTGCTGCCGATAAAGCCGGCTGCGCCGGTCACGATGATGGTCATAGTGGTTTCTAACTGTTTATTAAGAATTCAGCCCAGCGATGCGATCAGCTCTTCGCGTGACACGGTGGCCGTGCCGAGTTTGCCGACGACCACCCCGGCTGCGCGATTGGCGATGCGTACCGCGTCTTGCATATTGGCACCCGCAGCCATCATAAGACCAAGTGTCGCGATCACCGTATCACCGGCACCGGATACATCGTAAACCTCTTGCGCCTGGGTCGGCTCATGCATTGCCCCCTTGTCCGAGAATAGCGACATGCCTTCTTCTGAACGCGTCACCAGCAGTGCTTCCACCTCAAGTTCAGCCCGCAGCTTGTCGGCGCGTTTGGCGAGATCGGCTTCATCCGCCCACCGCCCTGCGACCTGCATAAATTCGCCGCGATTTGGCGTAAGCACCGTTGCGCCACGGTAGCGCGAAAAATCGTCACCTTTCGGATCGACCAAAATGCGTTTGCCGTGCGCCTTGGCGACGTTAATCATCTTGGACACGTGGGTCAACCCACCCTTGCCGTAGTCGGACAGGATGACCAAGTCAACCCCATCGACGAGAGACTCAAAGTCACCGAGCTTATCCTCGAGCACTTCTCGCGATGGCGGCGTTTCGAAATCGATGCGCAGAAGCTGTTGCTGTCGGCCGATGACGCGAAGCTTGACCGTCGTCGGCAGTTGCGCGTCTTTGTGAAACATCGTCGTGACGTGTTCTTGTGCGAGTAATGCGCTCAGCGTACGTCCGGCTTCGTCGTCGCCTACGACGGAAAGCAGCGTTGCCTTGCCACCCAGTGATGCAATGTTTCGTGCTACGTTGGCAGCACCACCGGGGCGTTCCTCGGTGCGCTGTACATGCACGATGGGGACTGGTGCTTCCGGTGAAATGCGCGAGACATCACCGAACCAATAGCGGTCCAGCATGACGTCGCCGACGACGAGCACGCGAGCGCGAGTACAGTCGGGGAGCAGGAGTCTTGACATATTTTCCTAGGAGGACTGCGCGCGGCCGATCGGAAAATACTCGAATCCCTGTTCCCGCATGTCACCTGGTTCATACAAATTACGCCCGTCAAAAACAACCGGCGATTTAAGAGCGGCTTTGATTGCGGCGAAGTCTGGCGCGCGGAAAGTCTTCCATTCAGTGACGATCGCCAGGGCATCAGCCCCCAGCAGCGCGTCCATCGCGTTGTTAGCAAAGCTGACGTTCTGGTTTTCGGCCAACAAATGTTTCGCCTCCGTCATCGCAACAGGATCAAAGGCGACAATTTTTGCGCCTCGCTTGACGAGGTCCTCAATCAACACAAGGCTTGGCGCCTCGCGCATGTCGTCGGTGTTTGGCTTGAAGGCAAGACCCCAAATGGCAATGGTTCGGCCAGCGAGATCTTCACCGAAGCGCTTGACGATTTTTTGCGTCAGCACATGCTTTTGTGCGTAGTTGACTCGTTCCACGGCATCGAGCAGCTTGAGATTCATGCCGGCTGCGGTCGCAGTGCGTTGTAACGCCTGCACGTCTTTGGGGAAACACGAGCCGCCGTAGCCGATGCCCGGGTATAGAAAGTGATAGCCGATGCGCGGATCAGAACCCATGCCACGCCGTACCGCTTCAATATCGGCGCCCAGCAATTCGGCCAGCAGTGCCAGCTCATTCATGAATGAAATGCGGGTCGCGAGCATTGCGTTGGCCGCATATTTGGTCAGTTCAGCAGAGCGAACGTCCATCACCATCAGGCGATCATGGTTACGCTGAAATGGCGCGTAGAGCGCACGCATTGCGTTGATCGCCTCGTCGTTGTCGGCACCGATAACGATACGATCTGGCCGCATGAAATCATCGACGGCCGCCCCTTCCTTGAGAAATTCAGGATTGGACACGACAGAAAACTTGATGTCTTCGCCGCGCTTTTTCAGTTCCTCCGCAATCGCAGCGTGCACTTTGTCGGCAGTCCCCACTGGTACGGTGGACTTGTCCATGACGATTTTCGACTCGGTCATGAGTTTGCCCACATTGCGCGCTGCGGCGACCACGTACTGCAAATCGGCGGAGCCATCTTCGCCTGGGGGCGTACCGACAGCTATGATCTGTATTTCGCCAAACTCGACGCCGACAGATACATCAGTCGTAAATCGTAGCCGTCCCGCCGCGACATTGCTCGCGACCATTTCTTTCAAGCCGGGCTCGTAAATCGGGATGCCCCCAGCATTCAATGTGGCGATCTTCCGAGGGTCTACATCCACACACAATACGTTATTGCCGACATCGGCCAGACAAGCGCCGCTGACGAGACCGACATACCCGGTTCCTATGACTGTGATTTTCATTTATTGATTTATTAATTTTCGGAAAAAGTTGGCTATGCGGTAGCAACGCTATGGCGTTGCGCGCTGATTTGCTGGTTAACGGCGTGCAGCGTCGCGACTGGATCATTGGCCTGGGAAATGCTGCGCCCGATTACAAGATAGTCGGCGCCCATGTTGATCGCTTCAAGCGGTGTCAGCACCCTCTTTTGGTCGCCTGCGGCGTCACCTTCAAGGCGAATTCCGGGCGTGACCAATAGGAACGAGGGCCCCAAGGCAGCTTTCATGTTTTTCGCTTCTTGTGCAGAGCAAACGATTCCATCGAGCCCAAAGGTCTTGGACAATGCAGCGAGACGCAGCACGTTTTCAGCCACGCTACCGGCGAATCCAATTTCAGTCATTTCGGCATCGGAAAGGCTGGTTAGCACGGTGACGCCAACCAGTAGCGGTCGAACCTTCGCTGCATCAACTGCCTCGCGCGCCGCCACCATCATCCTGCCCCCTCCGCCGGCATGCACATTGAGCATCCAGACGCCTTGTGACGCCGCTATATGGCAAGCACTAGCCACTGTATTAGGAATGTCGTGGAATTTGAGATCGAGAAATACGTCGAAGCCACGGTGAATCAATGCGTCAACCACCTGCGGCCCGGCGGCGGTGTGCAATTCCTTGCCGACCTTGACGCGACACATTGCGGAATCCAGGCGCGCGGCCATTTCGAGCGCACTTTTCGCATCCGCGTAGTCGAGCGCAACGATGACTGGTTTGCTGTTCAAGTTTTTCCTTCCGTATGCAATTTTGCCAAATGACGCTCTGCGCTATCGTACTCGGCAGTCTGGCGCGGCAGGAACGTTTCCCAACCAGCGCAAGCCGGGCATTGCCAATAAAACTGCTTGGCTTTGAATCCACAGTTGGCGCAGAGATAGACCGCAAGTCTGCTGGAGTGCGTATGTACCAGGTCCTTCAATACCTTGATATCCGCCTTTCTATCTTCTGGCGCGGCAAGCAGCTCTGCTTCGAGCATTCGATCAAGGCCCACCAGTGTTGGATTTTGCCTTAAATCCGCTTTGACCAGTTCGTATGCTGCGATTGCGCCTTTGCTGTCCAACGTCGCATGAAAGATTGCATTGAACAAATCCAGCGCGGGGTGCTTTTTTTGTAATTCGCTCAGCTCTTTCAAACCCAGCTCAGCGTCGCCGATTGCTTCGAAACTAACCAGTATCTGATCGGCGACCAACCCAAGATATGCCGGGTTTTGCTGCTCAATCTTGCGCCACACGGCAATTGCATCCCGGTGTTTACCATCTGCGGCCAGCCATTCGCATCGCAACAAATTGGCGCGAACGCATTTTTCGTTTGCGGAAAGTGCGGCACTTAAGAACTCTTCAGCCCTGTCAACTTCACCTGCGTGGTGTGCCTGGAGTGCAGACTCGCAATAGTAATTGGCAATTTCCTTGTTGAGTTGCACACCGGATCCGTCACCGATCTTGATGCCTCCAGCAACTTCAATTGCCTTTTGCCAGTCACGCTCCTGCACATAGATCTCAAGCAAGAGTGTTAGCGTTTGTAGCTGTTGTTTACTGCTCCCGGTGTGTTTTGCGGCCAGATCGCAAAGAATGCGTTCAGCGTGTTCAAGCAATCCCGCCTTTTGAAAATCCAGCGCTAGTTCGAGCAATGCGGCAGTACGTTGCTCAGCGGGCAAATCTGCACGCTCAGAAAGACTCTGGTGAATGCGAATTGCGCGATCAACTTCTCCGCGCTTTCGAAACAAATTGCCAAGCGCAAATTGCAGTTCAACTGCCTCCGGTTGCTGCTTTGTGACCTCAATGAATGCCTCGATAGCCTTGTCCGGCTGCTCCGCCATCAAGAAATTAAGTCCTTTGAAGTATGACTGTGGCAGTGCGCGCGACTCCGAAAGTAGTTGCGTGATATCGACGCGCGCCACCAGCCAGCCGGACCCAAAACAGGCCAGGGCTGCGAGGAAGAGCCAGGGTAACCATTCAAACATTGTTTTCGTTACCCGATGGCGGCGGCAATACAGTGTTCGCCTCATGGGCTTTGTGCTGTAGGGCACGATTGAGTCTGCGTACTTCTCGCTTGAGCTGAAATATGGTCATCAGCGAAGCAATCAAACCAAGCAGCAAACCACCGCCGAAAAATGCCAACAGGATCAACACCAGCGGCGCCTTGATGCTCGAATCCATGTAGCCGTAAAGAGTCACGGGATCTGCGTTTCTGGCAGCAAACCAGACGATGAGCAGAATCACAATGATGCGCACGATCCAGATCAGAATTTGCATGGTCTTTCGCCCCTTACTTAATCAAAATGTCCGAAATGACAGCTTGATAAAATGAAAAAGCCAGATGCGTCACCACATCTGGCCAGTTCTGCTTCCTGCATCCTACTCGCCCGACTTGGTAATGTCTGCCGACGCGTCAATGAGGTCAACGCGTTCACGCAACTCCTTGCCAGCCTTGAAGTGCGGCACGTACTTCTTCGGTACTTGCACTTTTTCACCAGTCTTTGGATTGCGCCCGGTGCGAGGGGGACGGTAATTCAATCCGAAACTGCCAAAACCACGAATTTCAATACGGTCGCCGCTGGCGAGCGTATGCGACATCGCATCCAGCATCGCCTTCACTGCCAACTCGGCATCCTTGGGCGCTAACTGGCTATGACGCGCACTGAGGATTTCAATCAACTCTGACTTGGTCATTGACTTCACGAGGCGTTTCCTGAAATCGTTATTGCAAGATAAAAGCTGGTGCAGGGCCATGTTGACACACAGCCCTGCACCCACCTGATTTTTAGCGAATTTTAATTATTCGCCTTGCTTCAGCTTGGCTTTAAGCAGCGCACCCAAGTTGGTCGTGCCCGCATTGGACGGCGCATCATCGACCATGCGTTTCATCGCATCTTTTTCTTCAGCCGAATCCTTGGCCTTGATGGAAAGATTGATGTTACGCGTCTTGCGATCAACGTTGACGATCACAGCTTCGATCTCGTCGCCTTCTTTCAAGTGCGTGCGGATGTCTTCAACGCGTTCGCGTGAAACTTCCGAAGCACGCAGATAGGCTTCAATGTCGTCCGTCAGCGCAATCGTTGCACCTTTGGCATCGATAGCTTTCACTTTGCCCTTTACCAGCGTGCCCTTGTCGTGGATCGCGGTGAAGTTGGTGAAAGGATCATCATCCAACTGCTTGATACCAAGCGAAATACGCTCGCGCTCCATGTCGATAGCCAACACAACGGCTTCGAGTTCGTCGCCCTTCTTGTAGTTCTTGACTGCCTCTTCGCCCGGAACGTTCCAGGAGAGGTCCGACAAGTGAACGAGGCCGTCGATATTGCCTGGCAGACCGATGAACACACCGAAATCGGTAATCGACTTGATCGTGCCTTTGACTTTTTCGCCCTTCTTGTGGGACATCGAAAACTCTTCCCATGGGTTCGCCATGCACTGCTTCATGCCCAGCGAAATACGGCGGCGCTCTTCGTCGATCTCGAGGATCATGACTTCGACTTCGTCACCCAACGAGACAACTTTGGCTGGATGGACGTTCTTGTTGGTCCAATCCATTTCGGATACGTGCACCAGACCTTCGATACCGGCTTCGATTTCGATAAACGCGCCGTAGTCGGTCAGGTTGGTGACTTTGCCGAACAAGCGTGTACTTTGTGGATAACGACGTGACAGACCCGTCCATGGATCATCGCCCAATTGCTTCATTCCCAGCGATACGCGGTTCTTTTCCTGATCAAACTTGAGGATCTTGGCTTCGACTTCATCGCCAACGTTCAACACTTCCGAAGGATGCTTGACGCGACGCCATGCGAGATCGGTGATGTGCAACAGGCCATCGATACCACCCAGATCCACGAACGCGCCGTAGTCGGTGATGTTCTTGACGACGCCTTTGACCACAGCGCCCTCTTTCAGATTTGCCATCAGCGCAGCACGGTCGGCACCGGCGGACGCTTCCATCACAGCGCGGCGCGACACCACCACGTTGTTACGCTTGCGATCAAGCTTGATAACTTTGAATTCGAGTTCCTTGCCTTCGAACATCGAGGTGTCTTTGACCGGACGCACATCGACCAGCGAACCCGGCAGGAAGGCGCGAATACCATTGACCATCACGGTCAGGCCGCCCTTCACTTTTCCGGAAACCATACCGGTGATGATTTCGC
The DNA here is from genome assembly GCA_039932875.1 of Betaproteobacteria bacterium. Classification (GTDB taxonomy): domain Bacteria; phylum Pseudomonadota; class Gammaproteobacteria; order Burkholderiales; family Usitatibacteraceae; genus UKL13-2. The sequence goes on from JBDTPE010000046.1 coordinate 9,083, forward strand.
CCTTGTCCAGTGCAACATCCAGATCGTGCCATGCGGAAAGTTTCTTGGCACGCTCACGTGAAAGCTTGGTTGCGCCGTGGCCATCTTCGATAGCCTCGATCGCGACAGTAACAAAGTCGCCGACTTTAACTTCAAGCTCGCCTTTGTCATTCTTGAATTCTTCAACGGGGATCACGGACTCGGACTTCAAGCCAGCGTTGACCACCACAATATTACGATCAACGAGCACCACTTCAGCGGTGATCATTTCGCCAATGCGCATTTCCTGACGGGTCAGGCTTTCCTCAAACAGGGCGGCAAAGCTATCCATGGAGGGTGGGACGGATTTGGAGGGTTGGGCGGATGCGGACATAGGAGACTGCACTTTCGGGTTAGGCCACTGTCAGGCGACGGCGGCAATTAATCAACGTCAATCCTGAAGGAGGATTAACACCGGTACTGCACATTTGTCGGGGAAGTGCACATCAGGAAAAATCTCCCTGATATCAAGTACCTACTGATTTTTGAGCCAGGCTGAGGATTTTAGTTACCGCTTCTTCAGCGGAAATCCCAGTGGTATCAATTAGATAGGCATCCGGATAGTGCTTTAATGGCGCGATTGGACGGCTCATATCTCGCTCGTCCCGGGCACGCAACTCTTTCACAACGTCGGGCATTATCGCAGACATTCCTTTTTGTTTCAACTGCTTAGTGCGTCTTTCCGCCCTCGCCTCGGCGCTGGCCGTAAGGTATATCTTCAACGTCGCGTCCGGAAACACGACCGAGCCCATGTCTCTGCCGTCAGCCACCAGTCCCGGGCCAATGCGGAAGTCGCGTTGCAGTTGCAGCAAAGCATCGCGAACGGCAGGCATTGCGGCCACACGGGAAGCATTTTGGCTGGCAGTTTCGGTGCGAATTTCGTCGCCGACGTCCACGCCTTCCAGCAATGTCTTGCCATCCCGAAACGCGACTTTCAGGCTCGCAGCGACACGTGCCACCGAAGTGGAATCAGACAGCTCGATACCATGCCTTGCGGCGGCGAGTGCGGTGAGTCGGTAAAGCGAGCCGCTATCCAGATAGTGAAAACCCAGTCTCTCAGCAACGCGTTCGGCGACGGTGCCCTTGCCCGACGCGGTGGGGCCATCGATGGCGATGACGGGTACCTGCGATTGGCTCATGAGGCGATTTTCTTCAATTCGTCGAAATAGGATGGAAAAGTCTTGGACACGCAGCCTGGGTCATTGATTCGTACTGGAATCCCCGCCAGCGACACCAGCGAAAAACACATCGCCATGCGGTGATCGTCATAGGTATCGATGGCCACACCTGATTTCAGCTCGATGGGCGGCGTCACACGAATGAAGTCCGCTCCCTCTTCGACCGCTGCACCCAATTTGCGACACTCCGTTGCCATCGCGGCAATCCGATCAGTTTCCTTGACCCGCCAGCTGGCGATATTGCGAATCGTGGTCGTGCCGTCGGCGAACAACGCACAAATGGCAATGGTCATCGCCGCATCGGGGATGTGATTCAAATCCGCATCGATTGCCTTTAGCCGTCCGGAAATCGGTGCAGACGCTTCAATCCATTCCTCACCCATCGACACGACCGCGCCCATATCCGCGAGCACATTTACGAACCTGATGTCACCCTGAATACTTCCTTTGCCAACGCCC
>JBDTPE010000047.1:0-10509 GCA_039932875.1 Betaproteobacteria bacterium
ACGGACCTCGCCAGCCATTTCTGCTCTGCGATCCCCACCAGTGCTAGTGTTTATAAACTTTTTGCTATGAACTCTCATCACCGCTCCCTCCCCGCTTCCCCCACCGCCTTCTGCACCGGCGACAATAAGTACTCCATGATCGTCCGCTCCCCCAGATGAATCTCGGCCACCACCTGCATGCCCGGTTTCAACTGGAACTGCTGCCCCTGCGCATCCAGATGTTGTGAGCGCAGCTTCACGCGCGCTTTGTAGTTGGCCTGCACGCCTAACCGATTCTCGGGGCTGACTTCTTCAGGTCGGCCACCAACGGTGTCGGTCGCATCTGCTCCCATGTGGGTGATCTCGCCTTCGAGCATGCCGTACTTCTGGAACGGGTAGCTGGCGACCTTTACCTTTACCGCCTGGCTGGCGCGGATGAAACCGACATCGGCGTTTTTGACTTGTACTTCAGCGATGAGCGCTTCGCCATTGGGCACGACTGTCATGAGAATGGTGCCAGGGGTGACGACAGTGCCAGTGGTATGGCTGGCGATGTCTTTGACGAGCCCTGCTTGCGGGGCTCTGAGATCCATCAACGCGTTCTTGTGCGCTTGCTTGTCCCAGTCCTGTACGAATTTCTCTAGCTGGGACTGCGCTTGAATGCGTTCGGTTTGTAGCTGTTGATGGTAGCTGGAGCTGATCTGGTTGATGCGCATCTCGCTTTGATGGATAGAGGCTTCGGCACCGGTGACGGCGAAATACTGGGTCTTGAGTTCTTGATCTTTTTCGATGCGAATTTGGCAAACCCGGCGCTTCTTGTCTTCAACCAACAGGGGTGAAGCGAAGCCATCTTTGCCGAGTTTGTCGAAGGTGGTGGCTTGTTTCTCGTAAAAGGGTAGTGTGCGCTCGAGCTTGGATTTCACTTGCATCGCGCCAGCCAGGTCCTGGCGGAGCTTGGTGAGGCTAGCTTGTTCCTGCGAGAGCGTGTCCTGATAGGCTTGGCGATAGGCGCGGAACTGGTCGAGGATTTTGAGGAAGAGTGTTGGTGATAAACGCGAACATACGTGACCATTATTTGCGTTTATGACCATGAGCACGAAACTGCTAAGGCTTGGCGTGCGGAAACAATCGGAAAAAATTCGCCGTTGTGGCTGCCGCCACTTCCTCGACTGATATGCCTCTCAATTCAGCGATGTGCTCTGCCACGTGCTTTACGTAGCCCGGTTGGTTCATCTTGCCGCGAAATGGTGCAGGCGCGAGGTAGGGGGAATCGGTCTCGATGAGCATTCGATTTAGAGGTACATTTTTGGCGACTTCCTTTAAGTCCTTGGCGTTTTTGAAGGTGACGATGCCAGAAAACGAAATGTAGAAATTCATCGCCATCGCCGCATCGGCGACTTCCTGCACTTCAGTAAAACAGTGCATCACGCCGCCGACGTCCGACGCGCGCTCTTCGGCCATGATGCGCAGGGTGTCAGCGTGAGAATTGCGGGTGTGTATTACCAGTGGCTTGCCGGTTTGCCTGGCAGCACGAATGTGTACGCGAAAGCGTTCACGTTGCCAGTCGAGTGGCTCGGGCAGGCGGTAGTAGTCGAGCCCGGTTTCGCCGATGGCGACGACTTTCGGGTGATCGGCCATGGACAACAATTCTTCGAGCGATGCCTCGTGATCGTCTACCTGCTCATCAGGATGCACGCCGGCTGAGCACCAGATGTGTTCGTTAGCCTCGGCGATGGCGCGAACGGCTGGAAACGACGTTAGCGTAGTTGAAATCGTCATCGCATGGGTAACGCCGTTGCTGCGCATCAGCGCCAACACATTGGAGCGATCCGCTTCGAGATCGGGGAAATCCAGATGGCAGTGGGAGTCAATAAACATGCGGCCATTATCGCATTGCCAAACGGCGCGCTGGGCGTCGGTATAATCGAGCGATGGATACGAGCCCGAAGAAAATCAAATCAATCTGCCTGTTCTGCGGCTCAAGCCCTGGCGCCGATCCGGCCTTCAAGCTGGCTGCGGCTGAGCTTGGGACGACGCTGGCGCACAAGAATATTCGCCTCATTTACGGCGGTGGTCATGTCGGGCTGATGGGCGTGGCAGCCGACGCGTGCCTGTCGTCTGGTGGCGAAGTGGTGGGCGTCATTCCGCGAAAGCTCATGGAAAAGGAAGTTGGCCACGCGGGGCTGACGCAAATGCATGTCGTGGAAACGATGCACGAACGCAAGGCGCTGATGACGCAGCTTTGCGACGGTTTTATCGCACTTCCTGGTGGTTACGGCACACTGGACGAGCTTTTTGAAGCGCTGACCTGGCAGCAACTGGCTTACCACTTGTTACCTGTTGGCGTCCTGAATGTTTCGGGCTATTTCGACCATCTCGTACAGTTCCTCGATCACGCGCGGGATCAACGGCTGCTGCGCGACGCACATCGGGACAGCTTGATTGTCGACACCAGCATGGTGTCTTTGCTCGCCCGCATGCAGAGTTTTGTGCCGCCGAATAACGAAAAATGGCTGGATCGCGCGTCAAAAGAAAGCATCATTTAGCTGACGATGCTGGCGCCCTGCAGCCCTCGGGGTGCCGAGGAAATAGGCTGCTAGAGTGTGTGCGTCGCGCGGTCAGACTTGGCGACCGGCGCCAGAATACCTTCGATTTTCTTTTTCAGATTTTGGCCGATTTCATTGTCCGGCAAGCGAATACCCACGCCCTGCGGGCGATTGCCGTGCGCATGTGCCGGATTGATCCAGGCGACCGTACCGGAAAGCGGAATTTTGGTGACTTCATCGAGGAAGGTAAGCACCAGCAATATTTCGTCGCCCAGCCTGTGATCAACCGTCGAGTGCATGAACAGCCCGCCACCTTTCAGCAATGGCATCCACGCAGCATATAACGCGCTCTTCCCCTTGAGGTTCAGGGAGATCACGTCAGGTCGTTTGATCGGGGTGACGTTGCTGTCGGCCATATCAGTGTTCTCGGCGCGCTAGGCGGGGGTGATTGCTATCGAATACGATATTAGCAATTGTTCGAGCAAAAGTCTTGCATTCAGCGGGTGATGGATTGATCGACGGGCGTGACGCAATTGTGATTCGAAACGAAACAGCGCAGGAAGATCAACTTTCGACGCGATGCGGCCAATTGCGCTTTTTTGATCACGGTGGTGCCGCACTTCACCACTCAGCCGAGCCAAGGCAAGATCACTCACCCAGGTTTGTAGCCACGTAATCACGTTGACCAGATCGCTTTTTTCCAGCGCCTGCGCCGTCGCAAGATGATCGGGGTCGGTTGCGACCAGCGCCTGTAAAAATGCTTTCCGCTGCGACTGGTATTCAGGGTCAGCGAAGGTAACGGCGTACAACGGTGCGCCGCCCGCCTGACCGAGAGCGATCTCGGCATCGGCAACACCTTGCGAACTGAGCCACGCAACAGCGGTGGCTTCGTCGGGCGCTGGCACCATGATGCGCTGACAGCGACTCTTGATGGTGGCGATCAGGCGGCCGATCTGGTCGGTCACCAACACGATCAACGTACGCGGTGGCGGCTCTTCCAGCGTTTTCAACAGCGAGTTGGCGGCGTTGGCATTAAGGGTTTCAGCGGGATGAATCAGCAAGACGCGAAACCCGTTGCGATGAGTGGATAGCGTCATGAATTCAGCGATATTGCGGATCTGCTCGACTTTGATTTCCTTGCTCTTTTTTTTATCCTTGGCATCCGTATCGGCAGGCGAGTCTGCATCGGATTCGTCCGCGCTCAATGCTTCCGGCATGAGCTCGCGAAAGTCTGGATGATTGCCTTGAGTGAACCAGCCACAGGCGCTACATGTGCCGCACGCGACACCCTGTTCAGGCGATTCGCAGAGCAGTGATTGCGACAGCGCGCGGGCGAATTGCACCTTGCCGATGCCCTGCCGACCATATAGCAGCAGCGCATGCGGCAGCCGTTCACGTCTGCCTAGCAATTCTTGTAGCGGTTTGTCGTGCCATGGCAGCAGATCGATGCTCATAGGGAATCGATCAATTTAGCCAGGTCAGCGCGGATATCGTCGAGGCTGCGCGCGGAATCGACGACCTTGATGCGCTGCGAAAACTGCGCCGCGCGCTTCAGATAGGCCGCGCGAACATTGGCAAAGAAAAATTCCTGCTCGCGTTCGAATTTATCTGGAGAGGACGTTCCCAACTTGAGCCGTTCCCGCGCGACATCCAGTGGCGCGTCAAACAGCAGCGTCAAATCCGGCTGCAAGTGGCCATGCACCCACTGCTCCATCGCCGCTATTCGCGCCTGTGACTGGCCGCGCCCGCCGCACTGATAGGCGAATGTGGAATCGGTAAAGCGATCACACAATACCCATGCTCCTCTCGCAAGTGCGGGTGAGATTACCTCGGCGAGTTGCTCGGTGCGTGAGGCGAACATGAGCAATGTTTCGGTGTCACCATGCATTTTTTCGTTAAGCACGATGCCGCGCAATTTCTCGCCCAGGGCGGTGCCACCCGGCTCTCTGGTGGATATCACCTCGATGCCGCGCGATTTGATGCGCTCAACGATGAAGCTCGAATGGGATGACTTGCCGGCGCCATCGATCCCCTCGAGCGTAATGAACTTACCGGCCATGTTATTTTCCGAGCTGATATTTGGCGACGGCGCGATTGTGTTCATCTAGTGATCGCGAGAACGTGTGGCTGCCATCGCCTTTCGCCACAAAGTATAGCTTGTCAGATTGGGCCGGCTTTACCGCGGCCAGCAGCGAACTCCAGCCGGGCATGGCAATCGGAGTTGGTGGCAAACCGTCACGGGTGTAGGTGTTATAGGGGGTATCATTTGTGAGATCACGACGACGAATATTGCCGTCATAGCGTTGTCCCATCCCGTAAATCACCGTTGGGTCCGTCTGCAAGCGCATGGGAATCCTGAGCCGGTTGGTAAATACGGAACCAATCAATGGCCGTTCATCCGCCTTACCGGTTTCCTTCTCGATGATGGACGCCATGATGAGCGCTTCATACGGGCCTTTGTAAGGAAGGCCGGTATCACGCTGCGTCCAGGCAAGCGCCAGCTTCTGTTGCATCATCCGATAGCTTTTCTTCAATAAATCGAGGTCCGTAGATCCGGCGGAAAACCGATAGGTATCCGGAAAAAACATGCCCTCCGGATTGGATTCGATGGCACCAATTTTTCGCATCACATCCGAATTCGAAAGTCCGCGCAACGTGACCTGCAATTCGCTGGCACTTTCCAGCTGTTCACGCATTTCCAGAAAAGTGATGCCTTCTACAAACGTGATCGCGATGGTGACCACATCGCCATCGTTGAGTTTCCTCAGTAGCGCTAGCGGCGTAATGGCATCGGTCAAACGATATTTACCCGCCTGAATGCGTGTTGCCTGATCAAGCCCCCTGCCAAGTAACCAGAAACTTTGAGCCTCCGGCAGCAGTCCGGCATCCGTCAATTGCCTGGAAAGGCTCTTAAGCGATGTGCCTTGTTTGACGCTGAACTCGAATGGATGCTGTGGAAGCGGCAACGGATTGTGTGCAAAAAAATAGACCCAGCCCGCTCCAGCGATAACGCAGGCGAATGCCAGTCCGAACAAGGCAAGCAGAATTCGTTTCATGATTTCGGGAACAGATTATCCCGCGACGTGCTACGCAAATTTCTTGATGACCAGCGTACCGTTGGTGCCACCAAAGCCAAATGAATTGGATATTGCGACGTCAATCTTCATGTCTCTCGCAGTATTGGCGCAATAGTCAAGATCGCACTCAGGATCCTGATTGAAGATGTTGATGGTTGGAGGGGAGACCTGATGATGAATTGCCAAGGTCGAGAAAACCGCTTCGATCCCGCCTGCAGCACCGAGCAAGTGCCCGGTCATCGACTTGGTGGAGTTGACAACCATTTTGTATGCATGGTCGCCAAATACCGCCTTCATGGCGTCTGTTTCATTTTTGTCGCCAAGCGGCGTAGAAGTACCGTGTGCGTTGATGTACTGGACCTCATCGGCATTCACGCCAGCGTTCTTGAGCGCGTTGCTCATGCCCCGGCGTGGGCCATCCATGCTTGGCGCCGTCATGTGGTAGGCGTCGGCGCTCATGCCCATTCCGGCCAACTCGCCGTAGATGCGTGCGCCACGCGCGGTGGCATGCTCCAGCGATTCAAGCACCAAAATACCGGCGCCCTCGCCCAGCACGAAACCGTCGCGATCTTTGTCCCATGGGCGGCTTGCGGTTTCGGGAGAGTCGTTACGCTCAGACAGTGCTTTGACCGCGCAGAACCCGCCGATACCAGACAGGCAAACAGTCGCCTCAGAACCACCGGCGATCATGACATCGGCGTCACCATATTCGATGAAGCGCGCTGCGTCACCAATGCAATGGGTTGAGGTGGTACAGGCCGAGACCATGGACACATTTGGGCCTTTGAACCCATAAAGAATCGAAATCATGCCGGCGACCATATTAACAATCGAGCCGGGTACGAAAAACGGTGATATTCGTCGCGGACCTTTGGCAATCATTTCGCGAATATTGTCTTCAATCATCGGCAGGCCGCCAATGCCCGATCCAACATTGACGCCAATCCGCTCTGCGTTTTCTTCGGTCACGATCAGACCGGCGTCGTCCATCGCCATCTTGGTGGCGGCAAGTCCAAAATGGATGAACTTATCCATTCGCCTGACTTCCTTGGCCGACATCCAGTCCGCCGCATTGAAGTTTTTCACCTCGCCAGCGAAGCGCGTAGGTAACATGCTGGCGTCAAAATGCGTGATCGGGCCAATGCCGCCCCGGCCGTTGATGGTGTTGTCCCATGCCTCGGCTATACCGTTGCCCACTGGCGAGACAATTCCAAGACCCGTGATAACGACGCGTCGTTTTGACATGATTCTAGAAAGGTGATTTTGGAGAAACGGCGGGCTGGCGAAGAATGCAACAGCAGATCGGTTGCAACAACGTCAGCCCATGTGAGACGAGTTACTTCTTCAGGTTCGCGTTGATGAAGTCTATAGCCTGCTGCACATTGGTAATTTTTTCTGCGGCTTCATCGGGAATCTCGGTCTCGAACTCTTCTTCGAGCGCCATCACGAGCTCGACGTTATCTAGCGAATCGGCACCGAGATCTTCGACGAACGAGGATTCGTTCTTGATGTCGGCCTCGGCAACGCCGAGTTGTTCCGCCACGATTTTTCTGACGCGAGCTTCAATATTGTCCATTTGCTGCTTCCTCCAACAGGGGTATGAAATTTAACAACCGTATTTTACCAAATACTGTGGCAGTAATCTGTGGCCTGCCTTGCCTGCTCAATCCATGTGCAGACCGCCATTGACATGAATTGTGTTGCCGGTCACATACGCCGCTCCCGGCGCGGCCAAATACAGCACGGCCTCAGCAACATCATTTGCCTGCCCCAGTCGACCGAGCGGAATGTTCGCCACCAACTTTGCAACTTGCGCCTCTGCGAGCGCCTTCGTCATATCAGTTTCGATAAATCCTGGGGCCACGCAATTGACCGTAATATTGCGGCTGCCAACTTCGCGGGCCAATGCCTTGGTAAATCCTACCAGCCCGGCTTTCGCGGCAACGTAATTCACCTGTCCGGGGTTACCCATTGCGCCGACGACGGAACCAATGCTGATGATGCGGCCAAAACGAGCCTTCATCATCGACTTGATCACGGCGCGGGACAAGCGAAACACGGATGTCAGGTCGGTATCGATGACGGTTTGCCATTCCTCATCCTTCATCCGCATCAGCAACGTATCTCGCGTCACACCAGCATTATTCACCAATATCGAAACGCCGCCGAACTTTGCTTCGATGTCTTTTACGATTGCGTCGCACTGTGCGGGCACTACAACATCGAGCGTCATACCGGCGCCCTTCCAGCCAGCATCGGCGATGCGTTGTTGTATGGCGTTCGCGCCCGCTTCGGTGGTTGCTGACCCGATGACGGTTGCCCCGGCCTCAGCAAGTTTCTGCAGTATCGCCGCGCCAATTCCGCGGGATGCGCCTGTTACCAACGCAATTTGGCCATCCAGTGTTTTCATAAAAAATCTCCTGTTAACGCGTCGCTTCGATGGTCGCATTCAGGCTTGCCGTGTCAGAAACGGCAAGACAAATGAGACTGGCATCGATGCGTTTGTTAAGACCGGTAAGCACTTTGCCAGGAACGCATTCAACGACAGTAGTCGCGCCGCCGGTACTGATTGCCTGAATCGTTTCCACCCATCGCACTGGACGATAGAGTTGTTCTACCAGCGCTCGCTTGATGTCAGCAGCACTCGAAAAAGCTTGCACATCGGCATTTTGTAAAACGGGTATCTGCGGCACTTGGCAGGAGATCGCGTCAAGCGCTACCGCTAGTTTATCCGCCGCAGGTTTCATCAGCGCACAATGTGACGGTACGCTCATTGGCAGCATCAGCGCGCGTTTGGCGCCACGCAACTTGGCCAGCGCCATGCCGCGTTCTACCGCAGGCCGATGCCCAGCGATTACGACTTGCCCTGGCGAATTAAGGTTGACCGCTTCCAGTACCTGCCCTTCAGCAGCTTCAATACAAACAGCAAGTACCAGTTCAACGTCCAAGCCGATCACGGCAGCAATTCCGCCGATCCCCTCCGGTACCGCTTCCTGCATCGCTCGTGCGCGCAACCGCACCAGCTTTAACGCGTCGCCAAAATCGAGGGCTCCCGCAGCGACGAGCGCCGTGTATTCGCCAAGGCTGTGTCCAGCAAAAAATGCGGGGGCAGATCCCTGGCGATCCTGCCAAGCACGAAAAGTCGCTACGCCAGCGCATAGCATCAACGGCTGGGTATTGATAGTCTGGTTTTGCAACTCAGCGGGACCGTCTGCGGCCATCGCCCAGATATCCAGTTGCAGAATTTCGCTTGCTTCCTTGAAAGTGCGCCGCACGATGGGCAGGTCGGTAAACCCCGCCATCATTCCAACCGATTGCGAGCCCTGTCCGGCAAACGTAATTGCGAATTTGGTCATTTCCGCTACCACTTCAACATGGCAGCACCCCATGCGAATCCACCACCCAGCGCGGCGAGCAATACATTGTCGCCCAGCTTGATCTTGCCCTCGCGAACCGTTACATCAAGGGCGAGAGGAATGGATGCCGCCGACGTGTTGCCATGGCGGTCAACCGTCATCACGACTTTTTCGTCAGGCAGATCCAGCTTTTTGGCAGCATGCGTGATGATGCGCTTGTTCGCCTGGTGGCAAATGAACCAATCAATCTCGGCAGGCTTCATGCCATTCGCATGTAGTGCTTCCCAAGCCACCTCTTCGAATGCCTTGACGGCAAATTTGTAAACGGCGCTTCCCTCCATTCGCAACATGGGTGAGCCACGAATCTTGCCGTTTTCCACAGTACCGGGCGTGCACAGTGCATCCCGATAGGATCCATCAGTGTGCAGATGCGTCGAGAGAACGCCGGGAGAATCTGACGCTTGCATTATTGTTGCCCCGGCGCCATCGCCAAACAACACACAGGTTCCGCGATCCTCCCAGTTCATGATGCGAGAGAAAATTTCGGCGCCAATCACCAACGCACACTTGGAGGTACCACTGCGAATGAATTTGTCCGCAGTTGCCAGTCCGAACACAAAGCCGGCACAGACGGCCTGAACGTCGAACGCTACACAATGCTTGATTCCAAGTTTGTCCTGCAAAATGCAGGCAGTCGACGGGAATACCATGTCCGGCGTCGAGGTCGCGACAATAATCAGATCAATGTCTATAGCCTTGATGCCGGCGGCCTCGATAGCCCGACGCGATGCGATGAGCGCGAGATCGCTGGCGTCCTGGTCATCAGCCGCGAAGTGGCGCTCGCGGATGCCGGTGCGCGACACGATCCACTCATCATTGGTGTCGACAATCTTGGCGAGGTCATCATTGGTGACAACTCTATCCGGCAGATAGCTACCGGTTCCTGAAATGCGCGAATAAATCATCATTGCGCAGCCATTTCAATTTTCTGCGCATCGTTATGGGACCGTGGCGCAAGCAGTCCGTCCGCATGCAGGCGCTCAATTTCCGTCGCGATCAATCCTAGCAGGCCGTGTTCAACCTCAGATGCGGCGCGTTCAAGCGCATGTGCAAATGAAACGTCATCCGCAGATCCATGGCTCTTCACGACGACACCCCGCAGACCTAGCAGAGCCGCACCGTTGTAACGGCGGTGGTCCATTCGGTGTTGAAAGCGCTTGATTACCGGAAGGGAAATCAGGGCAGCGAGCCTGCTGTATAAGCCGTTTTTGTACTCGGCTCTCATGAAATCACCCATCATTTTCGCCATGCCTTCGGACGTTTTTAGCATGACGTTGCCGACAAAGCCATCACAGACAACGACATCCGTGGTGCCCTTATAAATATCTGTACCTTCAACGTTGCCAAAAAAATTAAGGTGGCTGGCTTTGAGCAGCTCGCCCGCTGACTTGACAATATCGTTACCCTTGATATCTTCGGAACCGATATTCAGCAGTCCAACCGTTGGACTTTTCTTGCCCTCAACAGCGGTACAGAGCATTGCACCCATGA
>JBDTPE010000048.1:0-10282 GCA_039932875.1 Betaproteobacteria bacterium
ACGCTATCGAATTGTATTTCCCCACGTGACACCTGCAACGGTTTGGCATCAGCGGCATCGACGACCGTATGCGGCTTGGAGAGGATGGTCATACCATCGCGCACGGTGCCGATGTGCTCGAACAGCGCCGCAAATTCCCACATGATCCAGTGCGATATACCGTTAAGGCGCAGCGCCATCGCGGTGGCCGCCGCGACCGCGCCAACACCGATTTTTCCATTCATCCACAGCCACAAGGTCACACCCGAGGTAGACGCGATCAGCAACACGCTCAATACCTGATTGACGACCTCAAACGCGGTGATCATGCGCCACTGCCGATATACGGTTGCCATGAAGTCCTGCATTGCCGAGCGCACGTAATTGGCTTCGCGGTTGGTGTGCGAGAAAAGCTTTACGGTGGCAATGTTGGTGTAAGCATCGGTGATGCGCCCGGTCATGAGCGAGCGGGCATCCGCCTGTTGCTGGGCAACCTTGCCTAGTCGCGGCACGAAATACCTGACCGCCAGCGCGTATAGCGCAAGCCAGCCCAGAAACGGCGATACCACCCAGAGATCAAAGTTGCCCACGATCAGAATCAGCGTCGCCAGATAGATGGCGACGAAGACGAGTATGTCTGCCACGATCATCCATACGTCGCGAACCGCGAGCGCGGTCTGCATCACCTTGGTGGCGACGCGGCCAGCGAATTCGTCCTGATAAAAACTAAAACTTTGCGAGAGCATCAGGCGATGAAACCGCCAGCGCAGCAACATCGGAAAATTGCCCGCCATCGCCTGATGTTTCAGCAATGCCTGCAATGCGACCACGATGGGGCTGGCCAAGAGAATCGCCGCGAGCAAGGCGAGATTGCCGCGCTGGGTTGTCCACAAGGCGGCGGGTTCGGTCTTGGAGAGCCAATCAACGACCTGCCCGAGCATGCTGAATAAGAACGCCTCGAACACACCGATGGCGGCGGTACAAAGTGTCATGAATAACAAGTACGGACGCAAGCCCTTTGAGGCGGCCCACAAGAACGCCATGAACGTTTTCGGCGTGGGCTCGGGTGCTGCTTCAGGATAAGGATTGACGAGTTTTTCGAAGTAGGCGAACACTGGGTTTCCGGCTATTTTTGCGAACGGCTATTTTACGGAGGATGTACGGCAGCGGCTAATTCTTCGACCCTGCAAGTTTATTCGCGTCAGGTTTTTTCTTTAACCCCGTCACCCAGGACATCGTCCAGGGTCGCATACCCAGCGCCAGTCCGATCGTTTGCCGTTGGTCCGGCGGCAAATAGCTGTCGAGCTCGGCTAGCTCGTGCAACTCCTGCGCCAGCCGCTCCAGCTTGCGCTCTAGATGCGCGAACGAGGCGCGTGACACGTCGCGAAATTCAAAGCGGAAATAGCCACCCATTTCGGCAAAGTCCACATCCAGAAAATCCTTCATCACTTTGGTTCCATGCGATCGGCGGATGGGGCCATCGCGTTGTAAGCGCAACGTTTTGGGCACCTTTAGCCGTACCCCGTTGTTGACGCCCAGTTCAATGAGTCGCAGCTTATCCAGTTGCAGCAACAACTTGGTGCAGTCGGCTTTGTTGATGTCATAGGCATCGAGAATAGCGTCCACCGTCCAATCGTTGAACACCAGATAAAACATGCCCATCAGGCGCGCGTCGTCGGCCAGCGCCTGCTCTTGCAAGGCGGTCATTTCGTCGGTTTCGGCACTGGTGCCACGGGCGAGTCGTGCCAAGTCGAAGAAATCAATTTCAAGGACGTTGCAAATCTCCTCGATTCGCTTAAGCGAAAACGATTCTTCCGCGAATAGGCGTTTGACGCTGGCGTGCGAGAGTCGCAGGCGCTTGGCGAGATCCTCGTAAGTAAGCGAACGCGCTTTCAGCGTTGCCTTCAGGGCGCGAATCAAGCTATTGGCATGGGCTTTGGTCGTCATTGTAGTAGCGAAGCTCCCGAAGGGTATTGAATTGCAATACTACAACATGAAGGTATTGTCATGCATTCTCAGCAGCATGACAATGCGCCCACGCCTTGTAACATCAAATGCTGAATCGACCGTGGCGACGAGTTCATGAAAATTAATTCAACGGAGTACATCACCATGCAAAACAAACTGTTGGTTGGATCTTTGATGTTGTCGGGCCTGATTGTCTCCTTAGGCGCGCGGGCATCGGCGGATGATTGTTTTCCGGCATGCGTTGAGCCTGCCAGTGCGGTTGCCACGTTCGAGACGACAACAGAAGTCAAGCTGGAACCCATAACTATCGTCACACCGCGACAGGCGGTTGCACAGCCTATACAGACCAACGCCTGCGCGACGGGCGAGCTGATGCAGAGGGCAGAAGAGCTAAATGACAAGGTCAAACCCATCCGCGAATTGATCGGCTATGTACGCTCGCCGCAGGGTCTGGTCTTCAAATTGGTGAATGACCACATCGTTAAGATTCCTGCGTGGGTCGGCTTCGCGGTGGATCCGATAGGCTCGATCAAACACCGGGCCATCGATGAAGTCAGAACACGTGCAAAAGATGCATTTGCCGTCGGCAAAGAGTGTGATTCAGCGATGACGAACCTGCCCTTCGATGAAGTGACTGCTGAGAGAGTTTCGATATGATGACTTACGCCAATGCGCCAAGATTCCCACGGCAACCTGCTATAAAGAGGCTGAAGACAGCGTTGCACTCAATTGTTGAGATCCTCGCGCGCGTCACCCTGCTCTCGTTGGTGTTTGCCGCCGGTAGCGCGGGGGCGAACTCCTTAACTGATCCATCACGCGCCTCGATCAATGCCTCCATCGCCGTGCCAGTTGCGCTGGTCGATGGTTCTGCCCAGCTTCTGAAGGACGGCGGACAGTTGTCTGTCACCGGTGTGAAAACGGTGGGTAACATGTCCGTCATCACACTGCGTGGTCTGGCGGGCGGGGCGGAGGCATCGGTGCAGGTCACTAGCAAGGTGATCGAAGGCGCCGCGATCGGCGTTGGTTCCGCGATGCAAGCTACCGTATCCGCGACTGGCGTGCTGCTGATTTCAGCAGGTAAAGCGCTTATGTTCGTGCCCAATGAAATGGGTAAGTCCTTGCTGCATCATTCACGCGCGCGCTACCAATGAACTCGCCTTCGATTGTAGTGAAGTCATGATTAAACAGATGCATTCGCTCATTCTTGCTGTGGTGTTCGCAACCGCGATTGGCGTCGCGCAAGCGGGCACGTCATGCGAGCAGCGGGCGCCCGACGCCAAGGTGGTCGAGCAGGCACTTGGTCTGGCATTCAAGACGCGCCAAAAGCTCGAAGCGAGTGGTGGTGAAGTCGCCCTAATTGCCCGTGCTGGCCAGAATCTGTCGCAATACGGCGTGCGCTATTCGCATCTGGGTTTTGTCTGGCGAGACCACCCGAAAGGCGCTTGGCGAGTGGTTCACGAGCTCAATGAATGTGGAACCGCCGCGTCGGATATTTATGATGAAGGGCTGGGCAACTTCTTCCTCGACGATCTTTGGAAAATGGAGGCCGTTATTGTAGTTCCCGGTGTGCCCATGCAGAAGCGCCTCGTTTCGGTATTGTCCACGTGGCAGCACTTGAGCCTGCACGATCCGCACTACAACATAGTGGCGTACCCATTTTCGACGCAGTATCAGAATTCAAATCAGTGGGCACTAGAGGTGATCGCTGTTGCTGAGTCACTTGATACCCCCGTCAAGACGCGCCGACAGGCGCAACAATGGCTCGAACTTGCAGGCTATCAACCAACCGAACTCAAGCTCGACTCATTAACCCGACTGGGCGCGCGCGTCAGCAAAGCCAACGTCGCGTTTGACGACCATCCAAGTCAACTTCGCTGGTCGGATCGTATCCGTACGGTGACGGCGGATTCGGTACTGAGCTTCGTCATAAACCGCGACCCGGTCGCGACACGCATAGAAATTCATTGACTGGCTGAAACGCCATAATCGCGGCGCACGTGCATTCGCGCAATCAGATTTATATCGACATCAGCAGCGCGCCGGATAACACCACCACCACCGTCGCCAGACTGCCAAGCAACAGCAGCGGCCCCATCGGTATTTTTCGCGGTGGACGTGTCGGTAACGCGTCCATGGTCAATGTGATCGCCGCGCGCGTATTCGCGGTTTGCGGTTCAGGCGACGCCTCCTCAGGTGAAACGTCTTTGAAAGCGGGAAGCTGTTTCGAAGCGCTGACAAATTCAGAAAGTTCGCCGGTTTGCGCCGTCATTTCGGCCAGTCGCAACGTTGCTGCGGTCGAATCGAATTCGTTGGCAAGTGCCACCGGCCACGCAGCGCGTTCGGGCACGTTGGCTGGAGGAATGGTTTGTGACGCGGTTTTGGTCGAAACCACGGATGGTTCAATTGTTTCTGGTATTTTTGCCACTACAGGCTGAACAGTCTCGGGCGGCTTCGTGACTTCTGCAACCGCGGGGCTTGCGGTTTGCACTGGCGCCGGAGCCAACTCAGGGGCAGGTGTTATCTCCGGTGGCTGCAGCGTAGCCGGCGCGCTTGCTTCAACAGGGGGTGCCGGTATTGTGCGTGTCAAACGAGTGCCATCGACATCCGGCGCCACCGGCGGAACCGTACTCAGCGTACCCAAGGTGCGTGTGATGGTCGTTAGGGCCGGCATACCTGGCGACGTACGCAACTGTTCCAGGCTGAACTCGGTGCCGACAGCTCTTGCACGAATGACTTCACGCAACTTGCGCGCGAACGCCTTCATGGTCTCGAAGCGGTTATCCGGCGATTTGGCGAGGGCTTTGGCGACAATGGCATCAAGCTCAGGGCCGAGATCAGGATTGACACTGGACGGTGGTTGTTCCGGCGCATGCACCGTTTGATACATGATCGAACTGATACTGTCCGCTTCAAATGGGGCTATGCCCGTAAGCGTTTCGTACAGCACCACACCTAACGAAAACACGTCGGAGCGGGCGCTGATGTTCTTGCCGATCACCTGCTCCGGCGACATGTATCGGGGCGAGCCCATCACCATGCCGGTCATGGTCTTCACCGCTGACGCGGGCATGCGGGCAATGCCAAAATCGGTAATCTTGGCGACCATGCCCTCTTCGTTCTCCAGCAGCATGATGTTGGCAGGCTTTACGTCGCGATGAATGATGTCGCGGCTGTGTGCAAACGCCAAGCCTTCCGCTGCTTGGGCGATGATATTCAGCGCAACATCGAGCGGTAATGGCCGACCGGCTTTAAGCAAGTCCTTCAATTCACAGCCGTTGATGAACTCCATCGCCATGTAGGCCATGTTGTCGGTTTTGCCAACGTCGTAAATGGTGACAATGTTCGGATGGTTCAGGCGTCCCGCCGCTTTGATCTCTTGCTTGAAACGCGCCTCGTACTGCTCCATTTCCTCGGCTGACAGCGTGAGGTTGATGGTCTTGATGGCGACCACACGATCAATATCCGGATCGATTGCCTCGTAGACGACTCCCATCGCGCCGCGACCGATGATGCGAAGTATTTTGTAGCGGCCAAGAATCTGCAGTGTCGGTTCAGCCATGATCGGATTTCAAACCTTGCCCGTTTTCGTGTATTGAAAGTGTGCGTTGCGCATCACGGTTTAAACGTGATTTCGACGTCGAAACTGCGTCCAGGCGTCCCCGGGTTGAATTTCCAGTCTCTCAACGTAAGCTGGGTCTGGCGCGCAAATGCCACAATGGGGCCGCCCTGCAATATGACAACATCGGTGACGGCGCCACGCGCATCAATGCTCAGCCGCGCTTTCACAATAACGGTTCTGAAAATGCCCTGACGAATACCTTCAATCGGATAGGCTGGGTCACGCCGCTCCATGACCACCGCGGAGGTGTCTGGCCGCGGCGCGACTGGCAGCGGCAACGAAGGCGTTGGCGCAACCGATTCCGGGCGCGGCGCCTGTACTGGCGATTGCAGGCTCGGTACTACCGGCGCAATGGGTGCTGGCAAGCTTTTCTCTCGGTCCAGTGGCCGTGCTTGAATCGCTTTGCGAATTTCGTCGCGGACAGGTTGGCGCCCCGGCGATTTTTCTTCGCGCTCCCGATCATTCTTTTCGGCTTTGGAGTCCTTTGGGACCTCGCGCGTCGGTACCGGTGCTGGTGCGACAGGCAAGGGCGGCGGCTTCACGACGGGCGCTGGCGCGACAACTGCGGCTGTGGACTTACTCGCAGCCGGTGCCGCGATTGGCGCAGGGGCTGATTTGGACGCTACCGGGGGCGCCACGGAATGAGCCGGAGCGGATTTTGTATTGGTCTTACCCGGGCTGACATTTGCGGCGGCCGACTTCGTTCCCGCAGTTGGGGTTACAGGTGGCGCTGTGGTCGTAACCGCTCCACCCTCAGTGTCCGTCTTTTCCGGATTCACCGATGCGATGACCGGCACATTCACCTCGGTCGGCTCAGGTCGCGTTTTTCGGTAGATGAGCGTTGCCGCCAGTCCCAACGCAATTGCCGCAAGTAATGTGGCAGTGGCGGCGACTTTCTTTCCATTCTCCAAAAAATCAATCAATGCAGTATTGCTCTCCACGGGCATTGACGACACTGGCGCAACTGAAGGCGGCGGGCGCAATTTCGCTGCGGAAGTGGCGGCAGGTGTCGCCTTGTCGATACGCTGCAACGCACGCTCTTTCACGCCTTTTTCAGCCAGGTGGAACGTACTGCCGGACTTGTTTATCAAATAAACATCGTGGTCACGCACCTGATTGTCGGTACGCACGCCGACGTGCTGAAAAAGGCTTTTGTATTGGCCCGACATGCGCGACATCACTTCAAAAAATGGCCGTGAGGCAGCGAGCTGGCCAGGCTCGGCAAAGGTCATGATGCGCTCGGCGACATTGATGCCATCGCCAATAATATTTGGATGCCCGCCTGCGCCGGTCGCGAGTTTTACTGGCCCCAGATTGACGCCAATGCGTATGGCTGGCCGATCGCGATTAATGTTGAAATGCATGTACATCGCCACATAGAGCGCATCCTCTGGGTCTCCCAGAAAGCCAATGGCCACACCGTCGCCGGTGTCGAGGACAATTCTGTCGGCTGTGGCGATATTGGTAATCGCGCGAAGCAGTACCTCGTTGAAATTGCTCTTTAGCGCCACTTGATCGGCGACCGACTCGCGCGAAAAGCCGACCAGATCGATGGCAACCACGCTCAACACCAATGTGCGGCTGGAGGGTTCAGCGGCCATGAAGTATTGACGAGTAGTTGGTCTGCCTAAACATGAAGCTAACACCCCGGAACCTGATTACGCCGATTTTCGATTCACGTTGGCAAACTGCAGACGAGCCAGCCGTGCTTTGTTGAAACCCCTGCATCGCGTACCTCCGGTTGCCAGTGTACCCAATTCGTTGCATGCGTTCCATATCAATGCCGGATGTAATCAAGATCAGTCAATTTACAAACAACTCGAGGCAGTCCTTGCTTGAAAGGCAACGCTTGGGGCGTCAAAACTTCAATCATGCAAGAACTGAGGCATCCGGCCTGTTCGCTGTGGAGCGAAACGCTATATTCTGCGCGGGTTTCGAGTATTTTATGCCCGGAAACGCCCGCCAATAAACGAATTTAGTCTATGGGCGAGAGTGCGAGCCAATTGAGCATGCGATCTCGCCGTCACCATCCGCACCGCTCAATGCTGTGCGGCTGGTAGTCGTTCAGAGCCCGACCGACAAGAAAATACGCTCGGCGCCGACACCCAACGGACAAATGAGCGCCGACGCTGGAGACGTTCTACACAACGCAGGAGCGCCTCATGGCACTAAAAAGAGGAACGAGCCAGGCAACAGTTAGCAGCAACATCAAAACACTGGTTCATGAATACGATAAAAATGGCAACATCGGCACCAGTAAGCCGGCCAGCAGGAAAATGGCGGTGAAACAGGCAGTCGCAATTGCGTTGGAAACAGCGGGCAGAAATGCAATTTCCGGCACGGGCAAGTCGACACGCGCAAAGGCTGATTTGCGCAAAACCTGACCATATGGGACGCCGGGCCGGAATGGCTGCACATTGTGGTATTTGCTGCCGTAAGATTTGTTTTGCCATACCGGAAGTGCCGCCCTATACTCTTCGCACGCATTTCAACAACTGAGGAACGGTCATGAATATCGCTTCGAAAGCACTATTCGTTTTGCTGTGTTCTGCGGGCGCCGCATTCGCCACAACGCAGGCCGGCAGGGCAGCGAAGGTTGAGCGTATTGCCAACCCCGAGCTTTGCTATCTTGACGCCGCAACCAACGGTACCGATGCCACGTTAGTACGTTCCGAATTGCAGCGTCGCAATGTCGCGTGTACGTCCGAACTCAGGACAACAGGGCAGGTCTCCATTGAGCGGGCCGCGAGTTTTCAGGCCGCCAGTGTCTCGATCCAGCGCGCCAGGGCCGCACGCGAAATGCGCGACGTCAGAGACACCCAGCGCCAGGTTCGTTGCGCTAATCAAACGCAGGGTGGGGCATCGTCTTCTGCTGCAGGTTGTACCTCCTACTGACCCTCTATGCGAAACCGCTGCGCTTCCTAGGGTTATGAGACGCGGATTGCCATTCGGCGCGGGGGTTTCCAGGCAAATGAATCGTGAATGCCGCGATGCTGTTTGACTGATAAAGGCAACTGCAACGTTTCGGCAGTTTCCTATCGACCGGTGAATATTGCTCGGCAGTAGACTCGCTTTAGAAGGGGGCGAACTGCACATTGCAAATCGCGCTCAACATATTTACCGTCGCCCAGCCTCGATTGAAGGCTACGCGACAATGAAATGCGAATACGACCCCGATGTACGCCCATGTACGCGAGGTACGTGAGGCCCGAGTAGTCGTTGAATACGATGATACACAACCAATTCTGGCTGCAGATATGCAGGTAGCCATTGATCGCTGTCGCGATATCGTAGAAACATCTTGGCGTAATATGCAGCCCACCAGAATCGTGGGTCGCCTCAAATCTGGCAATGGATTATGTGTTGGGAGGCGATGAATTTTTACTGCTTACACAAGCGCCCGATCGTGTGAACAATTGTCAACAACACGCAATAGCAATCTACGGCGACCGCGTTTTCCGCTACAGTTTCGAGTTGAGATCCGCTACGTCCGAATACGTAGTTGCTCGTAACTTTTTCTCTGGAACCGCCGTAGATGAGCATCGCCAAAATAAGCAAAGCCTTGTTGGATATGTCGCGTTTCGACGACGAAGTTTTGCACATCACCGATTTGGGCATCAGAGCGCTGGCAAGCGCGAAACTGGAACCCGCGCAAAAATGCCTGATGGAGCGCATCGACGGATTCCGTTCGATGGATCAGCTATTTGCACTGTCTGGCGATATCGTTGGTGTGCATGGCGTGCTTGGTAAATTGCTGGTAAATGGTTATGTCGCGCCTGACGGGAATTCCGTGCAAGACGATCCGCTTGTGGCATCAGCTCGGCCTGCAACGCCAGTTGTGGAAAAGTCGCGCGCCGCGACCGCTGCAATGCCGCCACCGAAAGTCGCGATTAGCGAACTTGATGCCGCAAAACGCTTGCTGGCGTTGGAAGCGCGGCGCCTCATGGGGGCGGGCGCCGCTCGCATGCAGCCACGTATCGAGGCTTGTACATCGATCGCAGAAATTTATGATCTCATCGTAAAACTGCAACGCCATCTTCACAGCAAGGGCAACGCCGCGCCAAATGTATCGTTAGACAGATTGATACGCGGCCTGGAAGCCGCCCGCAAGTCATCGCCGATGTCGACCGCGGCCGCAGCGTAACGCCGTCGGCTTGTTTCCAATCGTCGGCTTCAACAGCATTCAGAAAAGCGCGCGCAGGTAAAAAGTGAGATCGGAGCCGCCCACGCCGGCTCAATCACGGCGTTTTCAGTGAAGCTCTTGCGGCAGCTCACATCATTCCGAAAGTCGCGACGCCGCACCGGCTAATCGGGCAACTCAAAAATCCGATTTCGCAAAACGTGCAACGCCCTTGTTCATGCCCGGCGGATCGAGCGTAGTCAGGTCAAGCTTGAGCGGTTCGCCAATCCAGTGCGCCAGTGTCGTGTGGTCCGCGACGTCGTCATCCGTGAGCGGATGCACCAATGCCGTCAATCCCGATGCTTCGATGATCGGAATAATGCTAGTGAGCACCTCTTGCGTGAAATGAATTTCGAATTGCGGAATGGGGTGTGGGCCGACACTGCGGTCTCGTAACTGGCCGACGTATACGAGTTGAGGAATTTCGCCAGACCCCTTTATTTGGCTTAAACGCAGTTGCAGCGATTCGGCTGAAGCGCGATTGTCCAGCGCGTAATAGATGTGGGCGTGGTAGGGGGCGTGTTTGTTGTTCATTT
>JBDTPE010000049.1:0-10258 GCA_039932875.1 Betaproteobacteria bacterium
AACCGGAAATCCCGTGTTCCCTTATTTCAACAATATTTTCCAATCGCCGCTAGTGGCATCGACTGACTTCGCTGATGTGCGCTTTGCAAAGCGGTCAATCGAGACAATCGTAAAGCTGCCGTTCAGACTATTGAAAGAGTCGGCAGGGTATGTCTCGGAAGTGGGGCTGAGGGATTGGCGTCTTGCACTCGCTTTCCCGGCGTTTACCTATCTATCCTGGACTGGTTCGCCAGTTACGATGTTGCAACGCGCCCGATGGCGGGTTCTGTTCATTTTTTTCGGGACATCGTTTGTGTTGTGGGCTTTCGGATCAGCGTATTACCGGTACATTGGTGTCCTGGAACTGCTCGCCATCGTTGCAATTGTCGCGACTGCCGCGACCGTTCGACCTAAGCGCGCAGTTATTATCGTGGCAAGTGTCACTTTGCTGGTAATCGCAACGACATCGCTTCCGCGTTGGGGCCGCGTCGCTCATGGTGAAGCAGCCGTCGTCGTCAGCCTGCCATCGTTGCCGGAGAACTCGGCAGTGGTAATCGCGACGGCAGCTCCACTTGGCTATATCGTGCCGAACCTGCCGTTAACTGTCCCTGTCGTGTCCCTGGTAAACAATTTCATGGGCCAAGCAGAACCGCAGAACAAGCTCTATTTGTTGGCAAAACAACGCATCGCTGAACACAAAGGGCCACTCTGGTTGCTCGTTGATCTTGCCGCGCGTGACGAGAAAAACTTCATGGGAATAGACATTTCGGACAAGCTTGCGGAGGCAGGTGTTGTAACTGATTTCTCGGCTTGCAAACCGTTTCAAACACCGATGGATGCAACCCTAGCCTTTTGTCCCTTAAAGCGTGCCCACTAGGCGCTTGCATGCTGTCAAGGTCGGAAAATTGCAGATGAGTTCAAACATCTGAGAAAGAAATGAAATCAGAAGGAACCGTGACCTTCATTTGAAAATTCCACCGACCCTGCTCGTTGCAAATTGTTAGAAAAAACTGCGGAATTTGCCAGCTCAATGTATGAGCTTCCCCACCAACATAAAAAATGCTGGCTTACCGTCCTTCTGGCGATACGTCTGAAATTCAAGTTCTTTTACTTCTGTTCCCGCCAACATGACAGCATATTTTTCCTTATCCTTGGCATCCCAGAAGGCAAGGTGAACTTTCATATTGCGCCCGTGATACTTCCGAAGTGTTTCCTGACTAAGGATCAATTCATACGGTCTTAGATTTCCCGTCAAGAAAGCGAATGACATAAAGAAGCCCCACTCGGGAAATACGTAGACGTCATTTTGCCCCTGATTCATCGCTTCGTCTGCCATCACGCTTAGGGCACTGGAAAATTTTCCAACGCCACCGGTCTCATTTAAGCGCAAGAAAAAAGCTTGCTGCTGCCATAGGTTGCCGGTAACCAGCAGAACGCCACAGACAATAACGAGCCACTTCCACACCGCGTTCTTAAAGATTGGCAATGCTGCTCGTGCAAACAATATTACATCCGCAATAACGATGGCCGATAGCAGATATGCTATTGCGATCAAGACGCTGAAATGATGTGCCCAGAGCCTATTACCTAACAGCCCGGCGAGCAGTAAATAGGAAACTGGTAACAGCACCAGAAATCGACGTTTTTTCCCAAGCGCACCGTCTACTGTCGGCTGAACTACGAGCAGCACGCTGCCAAAAAGAAGCGCGAAACACATAAACCAAAAACGCGCGTTTGCCCACTGCCCCACAATGGGATTGCCAAAAATCATCAGTTCATTTCCGGTGTTCGATAGTGCGATACGTGCCATATCGAATGCATAGGTAAAGCTACCCCATGTCGACAAGGACGACGAAAGTGGATTAAGAGTCCGGGTTGTATTTGAAATAAATTCAATCGCTTGGCTGCCCCCCTGCAAATTGACAACCATCGACAAGTAGCCGATGCCATAAGGAAGCATGCCAATGGCGAAGCCCATCATCCACGGTTTCATTGCAGTCTTTGAATCGCCCAAGTCTTTACGTATTACCAGGCATAGGAATGCAGGTAAAAAGAAAAGAAAGACAAAATATCCATATACGGCTAGGCCGAAGCACACGCCGGACAAAAAGATAGATCGGCGCAAAGTCGTTGGCGACGCGCTGGCCCGAAATAGAAGCACCAACGCTGCTAAAAACCACGCCTCTCCGCTGAGAATTATGTAGTTTTGGGTCCGAAATGATGCAATAAAGGCAATGTCTGTAGCCAAGCCCGCAACGGCCACGAACGCAAGCAAACGACTACCGGTAAGGCGCGCGGATAGACCATAAAGCAGGGCGACAATGACGACACCAAACAGCGCTTGGCCCAGCCGAAGTGACACAAGACTGAAGCCAAATATTTTGTAAATTGGGATCCCGACATAGTAGGTTTGGACACCGTAATAGAGGTTTCCGAGAATCTGAAACCACGCAGTTGGCATCATCCAGACAGGGTTTTTGAGTTCGCTATTTATTGTTCGAGCGGCAAGATAGTCCGGATTCACGGCATCCATATATAAGCCTGGCAGCGTAATATCCCGAAAAACAGCTAGCGCAAACAGCGCAATCAATATGGCGACCAGCGTGGTATCTCGTCGTGACCATTCATGGTGCGACGGGTCTGGCTGGCGCGCGTGATTTCCCTGCATTCCCAAGTTCATCTTGAGCCAGTCGAGGTAACTATCGCGTTAGTTACGCCGCCACTCGCGATTCCAACAGCACGAAAGCGCGTTCGTCGCCAGTTGAGGATGCGGGATCGGATTGCTGGGTGTTGCCGGCAGTCATGTAATCGAGAATTTTCCAGCCGGTCCGATCAACGATACGGCGAAGGCCTGCGTCTGAAAATATCCAATAGTTGGTCGCATCGTTATTGGCTTCAGAAGCATGTAGCAGGTAGCCTACCGGGAGTTCGGCTAAACGCGTTTTCAAATCCGGCGAATATTGTGCGATGCGCGTACTGACGATGGCGTAGCGAGTTACCTTTGCCAGACTTTCCAGCACGTAAAACGGATTTTTAAGGTGATAAAGGATACCCATGAACAGCACGAGGCCATATCGCGAACGTGGCCATTCGAAGTAGGTATCCAGGTTGATTTCGTGAATCCCAATGTTCGATTTACGCGCTTCCTTGAGCAAACGGGCCCCGCGCAACGTATTGAAATTGGTGGGGCCATAGTCGACCACATCAACAGTGCAACCGAGCGACTCCATAAAAAATGCCATGTCGCCATCGGCAGCCCCGACGTCTGCGACAGGAAGCTCACCTATCAGGTTGGCTAGTTGCCGATTGCGTCCTTTGAGCAAATTGTCGAGGTGAATCAGATTGTTGAGCGTTCCATAGGGATACCAGGGGAACCCTTCGCCGCCAACTTCGTGTTTTTGTTCAGACAGCGCCACTTCAAATTGCGTTGCGTGGGATCTGAGCGCCGAAACATCCATCTCGGGCAGGATTTTCGGTTCCTTTGGTGAATTCATTTTTTTGTCCATATGTTCAATCGAGGGAGTATGTCTTTCGGGAATGCGTTGTTGGCTTTTGGTGGACGCTGCGTGGCCCAATGGCACGAAATTGAAACCCTAGTATTGACGAGCTTTAACAGACGTTTTTGTCACGAGCGGCGCTCCAGCGCTTGAGTTTCACTGAAGTATGGACAATATCTAGTCTTCCAATACGCTAGCCAGCGCCCGTCGTGCTGTAGCGCGTGAAAACCATTCCTCGATGTTGACCAGACCGCCCTGCCGCAGCCTGTTCCAAAGTGCTTCGTCCGTATGCAGGCGGATCACCGCATCGGCAAAGTCTTCAGGCTCGTCCGCAACCAGGACATTTTCATTGTCTTGAAGATTCATGCCTTCGACCGAAATGCTCGTGGCCACGACGGGCACACCATATTGCATGGCGAGATTGATCTTGCCTTTGACACCAGCGCCATAGCGCAGTGGCGAAATGGATAGCCGTGCCGAATGGTAAAGCTTGGTGATGTCAGGCACGAACCCGGCAATAACGAAATCATCGCCGGCGAATCGCTGCAAAGACGGCGGCGCGTTGCTGCCGATGACGGTGGTGACGAGGCCGGGATGTTTTAGACGAAGAATCGGCAACACCTTTTCAACATACCAGGTGACGGCATCCAGGTTTGGTGGATGCCGGAATCCACCAATGAAAAGAATGCCTTCACGCTCGGCGAATGGCATTGGACCGGGCATTGGCTCATGAATGGTTGATACGATCTTTACCTTGGCATGTGGCGCCAGTTGCTTGAGTAGCTCGCGCTCGGTGTTACTAACGACCAACGTCAAGTCGGATTTATTGATCAGACCAAGTTCACGCTCACGGGTGACGCGTGCGGCCGTGCGAAGTGCAGTGTCGTTACCCAACGCGGCGTGCCGCTCCGCCCGCAGGAAATGGAGGTCCACGGTGTCGAAGATTACCTTCGCTCGCGTGGCATGGCGTTTCACAACCTCCAGATATTGGCTGGCAACCGTTTCTCGCGACAAAATGATGATGTCGTAGTCATTACCGTGCAGTTCAAGATAGCGCACCAGCGACGGCACATAAGGATGATGCAGCACTTCAACCCCGATAGCCTGAATATTGGCTACGTAGGGCAAACTGTGTTCCAGATTGGTTGCGACGAAGGTCACCTGTTTGCCCATGCTGCGCATCAAGCCCAGCATTTCAAACATTCGCAGCGATCCGGCATCCTGATCGGGCGTAAGCATGCAGGCATCGATAACCAAAACTCGCGTACGCGTGTAGCGATTGCGCTCTTTTTCGGGCAACGTGCCGTTGACGCGATGCGATGCTAGGATTTTTCCCCAACGGTCGACGAACGTCTTCTGGTTGATGACCTGATGGCGCTTGATCCCTCGTGTCAAATCAGTTCCCGAACTCTGGCCTTCAAAATGTACGACGACGGCATGTGGCTGGTAAAACACGCGCTTGCCAGCCTCACGAACGCGAAAGGCAAGATCAACATCCTCGTAATACGCCGGCACAAAGGCTGGATCAAATCCGCCCAGTGAGTTCCAGAAATCGCGGCGAATCAGCAAACATGCGCCGGAACAGTAGTCAACTTCACGAACATAGTTGTATTCCGGTCGACCGGCATCGTCATCGCGGCCAACATTCCACGCAGAACCATCCCGCCAAACGATGCCGCCCGCCTCTTGAAGCCGGCCATCGGGATAGATCAACTTGGCTCCCACTAGTCCAGTATCAGGAAATTGCTGCCAGACTGCCGCCATGCGTTGCAGCCAGTCTCCCGTGAGGATCAAGTCGTTATTGAGTATGACGAGACACTCGCCCTTGGCCATCGTGGCGCCGAAGTTACAACTGGCCAGGAATCCCAAATTGGTTTTGTTGCGGATAATTCTAATGCCAGTGACCACACTTAGTGCCTCGGAGGCAGGTTCCGGCGAACAATCGTCAATGACGATAATTTCGATGGACAAATCGTGGCAGGTCTCCGCGATGCTCTTGATGCAATTGAAGGTCAACAAATGCTGGCCATACACGGGAATTACCAATGAGTATTGGGGTGATTGCGATGACGCAATTGTCAATGGTTCAATTGTATTGTTGACGGCAAAGACTTTGATATGACCGGAAACGGGTGCCTTGCGCGCGCTAAATCGTGACCGTACGCGACCGATCAGTGGCCCAATGCCTTCGTCAGCCAGGATTTGCTTCGCCAGCGCCGCGTCACGCGGCAATCGCCGAATGGAGATGCCTAGTTCAGTGAATGCCGCCCGCCAGTTGCGTGCTGCCCCGACCAGGGTTCGCAGTGGTGAAGTCAGTTGCCACGAAGTACTCGAAATGACGGCGCCGTAAGCGGCACGCGCCTGATCTCGCTCTTCTTCCAGCCTGGCTTGCACTTCCTGAATGAGCACGCGCATGCGCTCCAGCTCGGCATTCACGATGTCGACAAGTTTGCGATCTTCCGCAAGTCGTGCTTCCGCCAATGCGATGCCATTGCGGGCTTCGGCCCGTTCCCGTTCTGCGGCGTCGATGCGAGCAGAGGCAGAGGCAATTTGCCTGTCCGCAATAGCTGAACGTCGACGCAACTCAGTGCGCGCCGGCTCGTGTCCGCAATCAATCCCGATTTCGAATAGTTGTTGCAGCGTGAACTCCTTCTGCGGCGAATGGATTTTTGGCTCAAACCAGATATCGAGCGGCAACTCCGCCGCTGATGCAATCTGCATTTGTGTTGGTGCAATCGCCTGCAGATACCAATTTGCATAGCCTGATCCCGTTGCGTCCATCGTTACCTGCGGCTGTGAAGGCGGCGAGCTCGCTCGCGGAGTATCCATTGCCACAAGCAAGGTATCGTTCCAAAGCTGTGGCGCGGAATTCCATGGCAGGATTTGGGTGCCTGAGATTCCTTGCAGGCGCTCGATATACGCGCCCAGTTTTGACGCGACGATGGGTAAGTTGGCGTGAATGGCTGCCGTCAACGTATAGGAATAGCTCTCCGGAATCTGCGACGGAAACAAAAACGCATCGGCGCGTTCCAAAGCAATAAGTTGTTCCAATTCGCTATCGTGGTAGGTGCCACCTACCGACAATGGCAACTCTGGGTAGGTCGCGATCTTTTCGGCGGTGTGACCTATCAATTTGAAAAACAGCGGAAGATTTCGCTCCAAGGCGTCGCGAGCACACGCCTCGACGACCTTCAAGCCCTTTTCTGTCGTTAATCCTCCCAGTATCAACACTTTGCGCATCGCTTTGGACGGGATTCGAACTACTTCGTGATGCCCCAGAACGTTCATCTTTACGTCGGGAAATGCTACTAGCATACGGCTTGCTAGATCGTGCGATGGAGCAATGACGCGCGCTGCAGACCGGAGAAAATCTGCCATACGTTGACGCCATTGCGGCGGCGACAATCCCCAGTCGTTTCCTTGCGCATCATTTTCGTCCTCGACTCTGCCGCCGGGGCCAAGATGATAGCGCTGGGTCATCGGAAAATAATCGTGCAATGTAACGTCGAGCGGCACGCCGAGTGCGGTGTGGATATCGAGGATATAGATCGGCAAACCATGTACGTGATGCAAATGCACGCGCGACACACCGATGGCACGAAGCAGTGTCAGCAGTTCCTGGGGATCGTTACGATCAGAAAGAAACGCCGCAAATTCTTCACCTTCGCGTAACCAGTGAACCGACATGCTCTTTTCTTCGTATGGCTTTAGCACCAGTATTTCCAGGTTGCCGGCCAGAATTGAAGCGAGGTCGTTCACGTGTTTTTCAGTCCCACCGCCCCAGTTGTGGGTGATAAACAGTACCCGCGGCCGCGCAGACGTCGACAATCGCGCCAGATCTACGTTCCGCCGCAAGCCGCGTGCCGGATCCTCAGTGAGGTGCTTTGAAATGAGGTTCATGTATTCCGGATAGCGGCTAATGATCACCGCCTGCGCCTTTTCTTTTCCTTTCGCGGATTCCGCGCCAAAAGACACTTCGCCTTGGTGATAAACAAACACATCGCCGCACAGCAAGTGAGAGAAGCCGCGTTCGGTGGCGCGCATGCACCAGTCGTTTTCCTCGCCATAGCCGCGCCCGAACGCTTCCTCATCGAACACGCCGACGGCGTGGATTGCAGCACGCTTCATGTACATGCAAAAGCCCACTGCTGTCGGAATCTCGGTGAAGCGTCTGGCATTTACCTGGCTGAAAATTCTGTCGAGCGCAGCGACCGATGTGCCGGGCGGCAGCTCATTTGAAACGGCAATTCGCGGATAACTGCAGATCGTTGCGTTGTTCGAAAACGGCGTCACGCTCGCGGCCAGTGGCGCCGCAACAGCACAGGCCGCCAATCGATCCAGCCAGCCATCGGCGACCACGGTATCGCTATTGAGCAATACAAGGTCGCGTTCCGCATGCAACTGCATCGCACGGTTGCAAGTGGCGACAAAGCCAAGATTGGTCTCATTTGTCACCAGCGTAATGCGCCCCGCCGCCGCCAGCGCCGTCACATATTCGCGAATTTCGCCGTCCGGGCTGGCGTCGTTCATCACGACGACTTCAGTCTTGAGATCATTTTTCGCGGCCAATACGCTTTCGATGCAGGCGCGCGTTTGGGCCACGCCGCGATAAACCAGGATGATTACGTCGCTTTTGTTCAAAGGAAAAGAGGCTTGGGCAAATGAAAAATCATGGACGCAGAATTATAAGCGACGGCCTTGCCTCGCTCTCCTCATTGACAGCGAAGTGGGTACGGTTCAATTGTCCCGTTCCCCGCGCGAAGCGAGGTAAATTCCCGCCAGCAACATGGCGAAGCCGGCTAGTTGCAGCGGCTCGAACCGTTCACCAAATATTAGCCACGCCAGTAGTGCCGAACCGATCGGCTCACCCAAAATGACAATCGCAATGAATGTGGCAGAGACGTGCTTTAGCGCCCAGTTGAATGCACTGTGTCCGAGCAATTGCGGCCCAATTGCAAGCCCAATCAGACATAGCCAGGCGACTGACGAAAATCCAGTAAGTGGATAGCCCGCCACGAGCGCGCTGATCACCAATGCGAAGGCAGCGCTGGAATAGACCAGCCAGATGTAGGGGATCAACGCAATCGTCATGCGCAGGCGGCGTCCGATGAGCAAATAGCCACAAACTGTGAGTGAGCCGAGTAGAGCCAGAAGGTTTCCCAGCATCGGATTACGCCCAACGCCGCTGACTTCCAGTCGTGCATCTGACAGGAAAATGAAGCTACTACCGCCGATGGCTGCAGCGATGCCGACCAATAGCCAGAGGCCCAGTTTCTCGCGCAAGAATATCCATGAGACCAACGCGATCCATATTGGGTTGGTACTGACGAGCGCCAAGCTACTCGCGACGGAAGTGTAAGCGAGTGAAGAAATCCACGTTGCAAAGTGCATGGCAAGAAAGAGACCTGCTGCTATACCCAGCAGCCAATCCCTCTTTCGCAACGCCAGAATTTCCGACCGGTTTTTCGCCCATGCGATCGGCCAGAGCAGTGCGGCAGCAATTGCCAAGCGCCATGCGGCAATCGCAATCGATGACAGCCCTTCAGCTTGGGCGACACGGATCATGATTGCCGCTGAAGAGACGATCAATACCGCGGAGCCAAGCACGGCATAGGGCAGCCAGATGGGACGCTTGATTGTCGATTGTGCGTTCACGAACAAGTTTGAAATCTCATTGGATGGAAAACGTTGGTGGGTGAAGGGCGATTTCAATCGGACCATAGCCGCCGCACGATCGATGTCACAAACGTTGTTGGCAGTATGGCGCGGTTTGTATTCAAGAGACATCGGTAACAATGGTTTGTATTCGAATACCACCACGACAGCAGCCATCCCGTCTGTATAGGCTTGAAATAGTTGAACAGGTGGGTAGTTTGATTCGGAAGCGACTTCCGGCGATATTTTGGCCTGGCTACCACGCACTGCCGCAGTATCGGTGTCGCTTGCCTTATCTACAATCTCCGTTGTACTACAGAGCGCGAAAATTGATTGAAATACAACCTGATTGTTGCGGAACGCCATTCGGTGCGGTTCTTGGAGCAAAATTGGCCGCAAATGCCCGTCAAATATGGAGTTTGTACAGTACGGGGGCTAACGATGACGACCGCCTAAACGCGTCCTTGCGGCACGTCATCGCAAGGGCACCAATTTTCCGCCAGAATATCGCAAACTCATGGCTACGCAGCGTGCCTTCATTTCCTCCATTCCTTAATTCCCGGATTCCGAATGTCTCCAAATAGTTCTCGCTACACTGGCTCCATTTCTCGCGGGCTGATCACACTGATTGTGGTCGTGATTCTGATCGCAGGCGCTGGTTGGTGGTGGTGGTCGACCAGCAAAGCCGAGCCTGCAGGCCAGGCCGCGCGACCTGCCAACGCGCCAGTGTCAGTAACGACAGCCCTTGTCAAACAACAGGATTTGCCAGTCACCGTCATTGCCAACGGTTCGGTCGTGGCGCTGCAGGCAGTGGACATCCGTGCCCAGGTCGCCAGCGTAATTTCAGTCATCCACATCGCGGAGGGACAGACGGTAAATAAGGGAGATATTCTATTTACACTGGACGCACGCACCGAGGAAGCCAATCTACGTAAGGCGGAAGCACAAGTCATCAAGTCGAAAAGCGATCTCGCCAATTCCGACCGCAACCTGATTCGACAACGGGAATTATTTCAGCAGAAATTCATTTCCCAAGCGGCCCTGGATACTGCGATCAATCAGGCAGATTTGCTCAAGGGCCAGTTGGCCGTCGACGAAGCGGCAGCCGAAGCCAGCCGCGTGGCGCG
>JBDTPE010000050.1:0-10192 GCA_039932875.1 Betaproteobacteria bacterium
GGTTTGATTTGGGCGGAAAAAAATATGCGCTATGTCGGTCGTGCGCACGATGTAGACCTCTTGCTGGTGACGGCATCGCGCTTCGATACCTTTCCGGACCTCAATACGACCGACGCGAATTTTGGCAATTTGACTAAAGTGAGCGATGTCGGCGCGCAAATGGCGCCGTTCAGCTGGGGCACCAGCGAGCTGATGGCGTTCACCAATGCCAAAGGCGTCGCGCTCAAGGCCTCGCTTTACAAGCCCGACAACTTCGACCCCAAAAAGAAATATCCGCTGATGGTTTATATCTATGAGCGGCTCTCTGACAGGGTGAACAACTTTATCAACCCGGCACCCAGTAATGGCATCAACGCCGCGCTGTATGTGAGCAACGGTTACGTGGTGTTGATGCCTGACATCGCCTATACGACGGGCGAACCTGGCAAGAACGCACTCGACGCCGTGCTGCCCGCAATCGACAAGCTGGTGAAGCAGGGCTTCATCGACGAAAAGGCCATTGGCATTCAGGGCCACTCTTGGGGTGGCTATCAAATCGCCTGGATGGTGACGCAAACCAATCGTTTCCGGGCGGCTGAAGCTGGTGCGCCGGTGGGCAATATGACCAGTGCCTATTCCGGTATTCGCTGGGGCTCCGGCCTGCCGCGACAGTTTCAGTATGAACAATCGCAAAGCCGTATTGGCAAACCGCTGCAGGAGGCGCTACCACTTTATATCGCCAACTCGCCGGTATTCCATATCAAGAAAGTGCAAACGCCTCTGTTGCTGCTGGCCAATGACAATGATGACGCGGTGCCGTGGTATCAGGGCATCGAACTGTTCCTGGCACTGCGGCGTTACCAAAAGGAAGCGTACCTGTTCAATTACAACGGTCAGCTGCACAACCTGCGCCGACGTGCCGACCAGAAGGATTTTGCGCTAAGAATGCACCAGTTCTTCGATCACTTCCTCAAGGGCGCTGCCAAGCCGGAGTGGATGGAGAAGGGGATTGCATTTATCGATCGCGACGATGAGAAGGAGCGATTCGGCAAACCGCAGGCTGCGGGAGCAGGTGCAGTGAAGCCGTAGGCTACTTGGTGCAGCAGAACGCTTTTACGTTCACAAATGATCAATATCCGCCAACGTCGTTGCAGCCTGCTCACGAATGGCCTCACGCTCCTTCACCGATAAGCGCGCAACATTCTTGACCATCAGCGCCGTCCGCGTATTCCCCGCCAACATGTTTTCGTGCTTGTCGAGGAAGTTCCAATAGAGCGTCGTGAACGGGCACGCGGTACTGCCAGTTTTGACATCTGGCTTGTAGCGGCAACCGCTGCAGTAGTTCGACATCCGTTTGATGTACTGTCCGCTGGCAATATACGGTTTGGACGTGAAGCGCCCGTTGTTGGCGAACAGCGCCATGCCCGCCACATTCGGTAGCTCTACCCACTCGACCGCATCGACATACACGGCGAGATACCAGTCCTCGAGTTGCGTTGGCGCCGTTTCAGCGAGCAAGCCGAAAATGCCGGTCACCATCAGCCGCTGGATGTGATGTGCATAGCCGTGGTTGAGCGTTTGGGTGATGGTCTGGCGCATACAGTTCATCTTGGTGTCACCGGTCCAATACCACGCGGGCAATGTGCGCTGGTGCCCGAAGTGATTGGCTTCACGCATCGCGGGCATATCCAGCCAATATTGGCCGCGAATGAATTCGCGCCAGCCCAGTACCTGCCGCACAAATCCTTCCACGGCTTCAATTGGCGCGAGCCCCGCGTCCAGAGCCGCCAATGCGGCGGCAATCACTTCGCGTGGGTTGAGCAGCTTCAGGTTCATCGCCGCAGAAATATGTGCATGGTAGAGGAACGCTTCACCGGTCCACATTGCGTCCTGAAATTGGCCGAAATATTTGAGGCGCTCCTTTACAAATCTTTCGAGTGCCAGCACGGCATCTTCACGGGTAACCGGCCAGAAGAATTCATCCAGCGTGCCGGGGTGATCGGCAAACTGTGCGTTCACATCAGCGATCACGCCACGTGTGATTTCGTCAGGCGCTACCTTGGACCTTTCGGGAACATCAGCCGGCCCGCTTTTAGGAAACGCACCGCGATTCTCGGTATCGAAATTCCAGCGGCCTTGCAAGGGCTTGTCGCCTTCCATCATGATGCCGTAGCGTTTTCGCATCATGCGATAGAAATATTCCATTCGGAACTGCTTGTAGCCAAGTGTCCACTCGGCAAATTCACGACGCGAACACATGAAATGCGTGTCCGAGCGCATCACCAAATTCACATTCGCCTGTTTTGCAAAAGCACCCAACGCCTGCTCGACCCGCCAGTCGCCAGGCTCGACCATCAGAATTTTTTGCGGGGCATGGCGCTTGATCGCGGCGACAAGTGCCGCAACCAAATCTGGCGAGTCATGCGTACCTATTGCCTGATAATCTACGCGAATCCCGTTGCGCCGCAGATCATCGGCGAAATGCCGCATGGCAGCGAGAAAGAATGCCGAGCGCGGCTTGGACGACCAAACGTGGGTGGATTCCTCGCGCACTTCGGCCATGAACACGCAATCCTGCGATGCGTCTAAATCAGCGAGCGCCGACGATTGTTGGTCGAGCTGATCACCGAGCACAAATACCAGATGGCGACAGGGCTTCATGCTGGCGGCGACAATTTGCTGCGGCGACATTTTTCGCCGCAATACTTCACATCGGCCCAGTTTTTCGCCCAGGCTTTGCGCCATGACATGGGCTTGCCGCAGGCCGCGCATGGTTTGCTCGGCAGCGATGACTTATTGCCTTTGAATGCCGTTTTCATCCCTGAGTTTTTTCGCGGTGCCGAGGTCCAGCATTTTACAGCGCGGTACATAACTCATGAGCCACCGCTTCTTGAGGCCGGTCACTCCATGCCCCGGGCATCGGGGGGAAAGTCCCTGGGGCACATGGATTGATGTGAATGCAGCTTTGTCGGTATTCACGCCGACAGCAATCGCCTAACCATTGGATGCTGCACTTTCTTCTCCGCCACGATGAGAAAAAAGTGTTCTTCGACGCCATCGCAGGATCCGACCCGCTTTACATTGAAACGTGCGATCAGTTCGTCATGGACAAGTTCGGCTGCGGCAAACACGCCCATGCCACTAGTGCCGAAAGTCTTCAACAAGGCGCTGTCCTCGAACTCGCCGGCGACATTGGGTCTGATCGATCTTTGTGCAAACCACTGATCGAGTCGGGCGCGCACGGCAACATGTGATGTCGGCAGCAGCACGGGGACGCTGGCGAGCGAGTGCGGAAAACCCTTTCGCGCGGCCGCGTGCAACGAGCCTGACGCGTACCAGGCCAACGACGACGAACCCAACGCGTGGCTGTATACCTTCAAGTTCGGATTTGCCGGGGCCGCGCGGTCGGCGAGTACTGCGTCAAGCCGGTGAAGAGCGAGGTCGCCGAGCATATCCGTGAAGGCATCCTCGTGGCACTGCAGGCGTAATGTTGGCTCGCTCAATAACGGCTGCAACAGCCGCTGCACAACCAGCTTGGGCAAGCCATCCGAAATGCCGACGACAAGGCGCATACCCGGTGATCTCACGGCCGCTGCAATGACACCCGGCAATTGTTCGCCCAACTGAAAAATCAGATCTGCCTGCTGCATTGCGGCGAGGCCTGCTTCTGTGAGCACGAGCCCGCGGCCTGCAGGCCTGAGCAACGCGTGGCCGAGCGAACGCTCCAGTTCGCGAACCTGCGTACTCACAGTCTGCACAGCCATGCCAAGGCGCGCCGCAGCTGCGGTAATGCTGCCTTCCTTGGCAACGACCCAGAAATAGTACAGGTGGCGATAGCTAAAGCTCAGGCTCATATTCCTGTTTTACCGAAGTATTAGTTCCTAATTATCTGCTTTTTCAGAATTAATTTGTGCTCCATCATGGCTGCACCTTTCAACCAATGGAGGTCTGTTATGCAAGTAATTTTTGAATCGCGCGATCAAAACGGCGCCGAACTGCGCGAGCTGGCGGTCAGACGCGTCAATTTCGTCATGCGTCGTCTGGCCTGGCTGGTTCCTCGCGCCAAGGTGCGGCTATGGGATGTCAATGGACCACGGGGCGGCGTGGATAAATGCTGCCGTCTTGAATTTAAGACAGATCACGTTGGCACCGTGACGATTACATCGGTCGCGCGCGATTGGCGTAGCGCCTTGGAGAGCGCGCTTCAGCGGGCTGCGCAACGGCTGCTTCGTAGCTGGCAGCGCCGCCGGGACCACAAGCGTTCGCGCCATCTTGCCTTCGACTTTGACCAATAAATCAGGAGATACCAACATGGAACAACTAAACAGAATGAATCCCGCTAGCACCGCGATGCCTTTTTCGGCAACCACGACAACAGACACTGCGGTTGCCGATGGCGCGGCTCGCGTACTGCGCAATACCTATGCACTCCTGGCGCTCACGCTGCTGTTCAGCGCTGCGACGGCGGGCGCGAGCGCCCTGTTGAAGCTGCCGGCACCCGGCATCATGCTGACCCTTCTGGGCTACTTTGGCCTGCTGTTCGTCGTTTACAAACAAAAGAACAGCGCCTGGGCTTTGCCGGCCGTATTTGCGTTGACTGGATTCATGGGTTACACGCTCGGACCGATGTTGTCGCAGTCCCTGGCGTTGCCCGGTGGCGTCCAAATTGTCGCGATGGCACTTACCGCGACGGGGGCCACGTTTCTGGCGCTGTCCGCCTGGGTACTCAAGACCAAGCGTGATTTCAGTTTCATGGGCGGCTTTCTGTTTGCTGGCATCGTGATTGCGCTGATCGCTGGCCTCGCCGCTGTATTCCTGCAATTACCGGCACTTGGACTCGTCGTGGCGGCCATGGTCGCGCTGTTGTCGGCAGGCCTGATCCTGTTTGAAACCAGCCGCATCGTGCATGGCGGTGAAACCAACTATGTTCTGGCCACGGTCGGGCTGTACGTCGCGATCTTTAACCTGTTCACCAGTCTCTTGAGCCTGTTCGGCTTCGGCGGGCCGAATGAATGATGCGCAAATGATTCACAGGCAGCAGCCGACCGGCAAGACAGACCTTGCCGGTCGATTCACCCACACCAACAGAAGGAGTCTTGAGATGCGAACCTATCCCACCAACAGCCCGCAGGCATCGGCGCGAATCGTCGCTCTGGCGATGCTCGCTGACGGCCACCTTTGCAAGAGTGAACTCGACGCGGTCAACGGCGCCGGCATAGAGGCGCAGCTTGGTTTGCAGCCCGCCGAGTTGCAGACCGTCATGCACACGCTTTGCGAAGATCTCCTGATTACGGCAAATGGCCAATGGGAAGACGCATGCAAAGTGGACGCCGACACGCTCGCTGCGCTGCTGGAGGAGATTAGCGACCCGGACTTGCGATCAACAGTGTTACGGCTCTGCGTGACTGCGGTCGCGGCCGATGAACATCTTGCCGACAGCGAGAACGCCTTTCTCACTTCCGTCACAGATTATTGGGGGAGCTACGGCAGCCAGCAGAATACGGCAGCATCCCCACGGCGCGCAGACCATGTCTGAATACGCCGTGTTCGCCGGATTCATCGGCATTACTCTTTACTTCTGCGCGTGGCGCGAAATCGCGAATGACAACCGGCGCGATGCCAAGCTGCTTGCAGCATGCGGAACCGGCGGAATGTTAACCGCTGCAGCCTTCGTATTTTGAGTTGACGCATACAAAAAATTACTTTCAGAAAGCTCTCTTTTGGAACCCCTCTTAGATGTCCTGCAAACACCGTTCCTCGGCAAAGCCGTCTGGATCTGGCTTGTCTTCGCCGCCATCGTCGTCACGCTACTTGCATTGGATCTTGGCGTGTTGCACCGCGACGACCGCGAAATCGGTGTCCGCGAGAGTCTGCTACTTTCAAGTGGATACATCAGCATCGCACTGCTGTTTGGCGGATGGGTCTGGTGGTACCTCGGCGCGCAGAGCGGGACCGAATATTTCACCGGCTTTCTAATCGAGAAATCGTTGTCCATGGACAACGTATTCGTCATTGCGTTGATCTTCAGCTACCTGGCGATTCCCCGACAGTACCAGCATCGCGTGCTGTTCTGGGGAATCCTCGGGGTGATCGTGCTGCGGGCGCTCATGATCGGCCTGGGTGCCGCGCTGGTGAGTCAATTCAGCTGGGTCCTCTACCTATTTGGCCTATTCCTGGTCGTCACCGGCATCAAGATGTGGCTCGTTGCCGACCACATGCCCGATATCGCCAATAACCCGCTGCTCAAATTTTTGCGCGGACGGTTGCGCGTTACCCGCGAGGTCGAGGGCAATGCGTTCTTTGTATCCCGGCCGGACTCGCAGTCAGGCAAACCAGTGCAATGGGTAACGCCGCTGTTTCTGGCGCTTTGCATGGTCGAGTTCATCGACCTGGTCTTCGCCGTTGACTCGGTGCCCGCCATCTTCGCCATCACCAGCGACCCGTTTATTGTCTATACGAGTAATATCTTCGCCATCCTTGGCTTGCGCGCCCTGTATTTTGCACTCGCCGCGATGATCCATCGCTTCAAATACCTGAAGTACGCGCTGGCCCTGGTACTGGTATTTATCGGCACCAAGATATTTCTTGTCGGCATCATTGGCAAGATACCGGCCGTGTTTTCACTTACTGTAACGTTCAGCCTCATTGCCGGTGGCGTGCTTGTCTCGCTGTGGAAAACGCGGGCTCAACCGCTGCCGCTGCACGTGCCGTAAGGGGGAAGACAGCGTGATGCAGTAAAAAACGAGGGCGCAGGCGCTGATGGCGCGCGATTGACCTTCCTTTGTAAAAGAATCAAGTCGCGGGCGACGCACTTCAACTTGCTCGATATTGGCAGCAGGTGCGTGACGATTAGGATCAGTCTGACCCGAATTTCTACTGCCTATTTTCTACAGAGGCTCGCCTTTGACCTTTGGACAAGTGTATAGCTGGTCGTCGCGCCGTCCACCTCCTTGAGCGTAAAGGCTTTATCGGATTCGTTCAGGATGGGGTTGATGTCAGGCGGCCAAACCGGACCACTGTCGTAAACCCAGACCAGCGTTTTCCCTGCAACGCCCCACGCACCCGTAAAGGTCGATGCATTTGGCGGCGTATTTTGGCCGGGCTCGGCAACGAAACTACCATCGGGCTCCAGCGTCACATCATAAACTTGGCCAGCTCGCGCCGCCGCCCATGTGCCGGCATAGCGGCAGCGCGCAGGCTGTGCCGTCGCGTCTACCACCGCGGGTGACTTACGCACGACACACGCTGAATATTGTTCCACCGAAGCCAATGGCGACCGGGTACGCTCACCGCTGGAAGCCTGATCAAGGCAGTTACCCGCCTTCTCCATTTGCTTCTTGAACGTAGCCTTGTACAGCAGCACAAAAATAATCGACAACGCGATAGCCCAACCGATGAGGCGTAGTGTCCAGGTGGTGCGTGATTGCAGCTTTCGATTTAGCGTCATGAGTTAGCTTACTGTTAGGTTGGATTCTGGTTCATGTAGTCTGATCTTGTGGGGAAGCCACCGCTACTTTATGAAAAACGCCGTCGTCCCAGCGGAGGCTGGGACCCAGTCCGATCCAATATCTGAAGTTACGACCGAGTTGAAAAGTGAGGATTATCCCGCAACAAACTTTCATCGGCATCTATGAAGTGAGGTAGGGTGGACTGGGCCCCAGCCTTCACTGGGGCGACGCTGCCGTATTCGCTTAACAGAGCGCCATGTGCACAACGGCGCTAACTTTAGCTGGCGACCCTACGCGGCCACTCATCGCGGCACGACCCGTCTTTCGTCAGGCTGACGGAAATGATACGACGTTGATCATCAAGTGTGACCCAAAGCACGCCGCGAGAGGCATTGGGAGCGTGAAGTGACACGGGAAAGTTCATGACGAATTCCCTCGCGCATTCCCGTCTGCCGTCAATCACGAAGCCGCAGTACTCCCCTTTGCTTCCGCACAGGTGGGGAAAAATCTCGATTGAAACAGCCTTCGCATCACTTATCAGACGCTCACTACTGAGTTCGGTGTCGGTTTTCGCATAGGCACAGACAGACAGAACAAAGGTAAGCGTCGTCGCCAAAATTCCGTAGGTCATTTTCATTTGCGATCTTTCAGATTTGACACGGGGAAGGCAACTAAATGTGTAGAACGCCATTTGGCGGGCCTTTCGGAGACATTTAGCGTCGATAGGCGCGCCAAATGGCGTTCTTCATTTCCTGCAATCAACTGACTCGGCTAGACCTCAAAGCGTAGCAGATGGCTCGCCACTGTTGATGATGCAATGACAAAGCCAAGGCGCGTGTAAAAGTGCAGTGCCGGATTGACCCGGAGCACCCACAATTGCAGCGGCACGCCAGCAAGTCTTGCTTGATCCATCGCCTGCGCCACCAACGACGCCCCGATTCCCCTGCGCTGTTGGTTGGCAACAATGAATATTTGGTCCAGTTGAAAGTGATCACGCAATTGGTCCAGGCGCCAAAGGCCGACTGCCTCACCGTCGACTTCGATGATCTCGGACCTGCCAGCCCCGATGTCCTCTTGGACCTGTTCCCTGACGGCGGCGTGATCCCAGAAGCCCCAGGTCTCGACTACATAGCTGCGCATCGTGTCGGTGCGTACGTCGATGGCGAATTGGAGGTCTCGTATCGACGCCCTACGAAGGGTGGCACGACAGAGCTGGTGTGTCATGAGGCATGACGCCCTAGTTCACGGGCGCGCGTGAGCGCATCCGCGTGGAGCGATGAGTTAGAACCGCTCTGGTTCAGCAACGCCAAGGTCACGACAGATTTTGCGCGCGAGATGGTTGTTGACTTCAGTGTGCCGTGGAATTGCGCTACGTTACTCGGTAAGCGTATGGTGCCACCAAGTGTGGCGGGCGCCCTCGCGCAATAGTTCGCAACCCAGAGTCGTGAGATGCTGGAGAAGATCACGGCGTTTCATACCGCGATGGGAAATTCCTCGTAGCTTTTGCCGGCGGCATTCCGGGCTTCCATTCGATTGAACTCGATGGCTTCCGCAAGCGTCACCCGCAACGATTCCAAGAGCCCCTCACGCGTGGACTCTTGGCAGTTAACGCCAGGTACTTCCTCTACCCAGCCAATCCACCAGTTGGCGTCTTGCTTTACGACAGCCGTAAAAGTCTGCTTCATATTCTTACCCCCAATAGCTATGAGTTTACCGAATTGATTTTTGAGCGGTTCTAGCGCGAAGCTTAGCGGCGGGACGCGCCCGCTGGAGTGCCTTGTTGGGCATCTTTGCCTTCAAGCCTGTAGAGGCCCGAACGTGCTTGCCAGCCATCCTGGAAGAACGTGTCGAACGTTTCCGCTTCGCCCGGGATCTTGAACGCGTCGGCGAAGACACCTGATCCGTTTGCCTGCCATATGCCTTCCGCATTGCGATGCTGGTGCCCGAAGTAAGTGAATACCGTGAAATAGTCGGCACTGTCGCCGCTGAAAAGCACGGTCATGAATCCTGGTTGTGGCGCATTGCGCTTGATGTGCGGCCCGCTGACACGAACGTCAACATCGATCACTCCGCTCGCCAGGGCCATGCGCACACGCCAGTTGTCCTTCTGAACCCGGTTGACGACGAGATCGACGAACTGAGCCATCGGGTCGGCCGCGATAATGCGTGCACGGTCAGTTCCTTCGTGCGAATACCAACTTGCGAGTTGAAGCCAGTCGAGCCTCCCTTTCATGCGTGGATCAGTCTTCGTGTCCTTTGACGGCATGACGCGTACCCACCAGAATGCCATCGGCGTCAGGCCCGGCGAGTGTGCGCGGGCACCGTCGACAACGAAGGACCCGGTCGACATGAAGCACAAACTTCCTATCGCATACGACGAATAGCGTGCGTCGCGCGCGATCAAGGATGCAAGCTTTTGATCCTTTCCGGCGATTTCGGAAGCCATAGCGAGGCGATACCCCGCCGGCAATCGTACCTTCACCCCTGATGGGTCAAGTAGATGGTCCCTGCAAATTTCGGCCTGAACTTCGGTTAGTTCAGCAACGCTGACTGCATTGCGCGCCAGTTCTCCGTATTCAGTGCCGGCCGCCGCATTAAAGGCAAGTGATCCCGCGCAAATGAGCGCAGAAAGAATTTGGACGCACGTTCGGAACACGGTATCTCCTGCAGTTGAAGGATGACCTACATAACGTGATGCATCGTGGATGCCCAACGTTTGACATGAGAGGAATGACCCGGCTTGCCGGGGCATGTCCTCTCGATGG
>JBDTPE010000051.1:0-10143 GCA_039932875.1 Betaproteobacteria bacterium
CGCGTGACATCAGGTGCGCCGATCACGACCGCGTGACTGGAGAGAATCCGAAGCATGACCACTATTGCGCGCTGGCGGTGGGGATGGCTGATCATGACGCTTGGAACGGGGGCGGGGTATCGTTGTTGACTATTGTGGTAAATGGCGGAAGCCATCTCTTGGCCTCGCGAGAAAGTGTCAGTCCGATTTAGAGTCGGGATTTATTTCTTGTCAGGTCGTTCGGCGGTGCTTGGCGCAACTTGATGAGCCCGTTGTTTTGCGGGGCCCTGCGCCTTTACTAAATTGTGGGCCGTATTGATTAGACCGATGTGAGAAAAGGCTTGCGGAAAATTGCCCAGCAGCCGTTTTGAGATCGGGTCATACTCCTCCGAAAGTAGTCCCAGATCATTTCTTAAATCCAGCAACTCATCATAAAGAGTTTGAGCGTCGGCACGGCGTCCAGCGAGGACATATGCATCCGCCAACCAAAAGCTGCAGGCCAGAAATGCCCCTTCCTTACCGCCAACGCCATCGTCTGTCCCGGTCGTCGAATAACGCGCCACTAAGGGACCATTCCGTAGTGTATTTTCGATTGCAGCAATTGTGCCAGTGACACGAGGGTCATCGGCAGCGAGGAAGCCTAGCTGGGGAAGCAGCAATAAACTGGCATCCAAAGTCTTGCCCCCGTAATATTGCACAAAACTGCCTAGCTCTGGATCGAAACCTTGGCAGCACACATCATTGTGAATCTCGGCGCGAAGGGCGCGCCATCGGTCCACCGGCCCATCCAATTTGAACCGCTCAACGCTGGTAACGGCCCTGTCAAATGCCACCCAGCACATCACACGTGAATGTGTAAAGGTACGGACGGGTCCGCGAACTTCCCAAATGCCACGATCTGGCATTCGCCAAACTTGTTCCAAATGCGTCAGAAGTACTTTCTGCAGTTCCCATGCTTCTGTTTGAGGCTGCAATTCCGCGTCGCGCGCGGCGTGCAGAGTGTCGAGCAGTTCGCCATAAACGTCTAACTGAACTTGATCAGAGGCAGCGTTACCTACGCGTACTGGCCGACTATCCTCGTAACCGCATAGCCAGGGAACCTCAAACTCTGGCAACCAACGTTCTCCTCCGATGCCGTACATGATTTGTAGCTGCTGAGGATGGCCGGCTACACTACGCAAAAGCCACTGCCGCCAGGCTTCAGCTTCTTCGCGGTATCCGGCATTCAGCAATGCGTAAAGGGTCATGGCCGAATCGCGCAGCCAGCAATAACGGTAGTCCCAGTTACGGCCCCCTCCGATGGCCTCCGGCAGCGAGGTGGTTGGCGCAGCAACAATCCCGCCTGTTGGGGCGAAGCTCAACATCTTCAGTGTTATGAGAGAGCGTACCACCGGCTCACGCCACGGCGCGGGCATTTGTGCGAAGCTGCCACGCTTAGCCCATTCGCGCCACCAAATTGCAGTGCGCTCGAGACTTTCCCTTCGATCGCTGACGAAATGTGGTTTCTGGTGGGAGGCGTGGTAGGAAAGAGTTAATGGCTCGTAGCTTCCTTTC
Organism: Betaproteobacteria bacterium; assembly: GCA_039932875.1. Lineage (GTDB taxonomy): Bacteria > Pseudomonadota > Gammaproteobacteria > Burkholderiales > Usitatibacteraceae > UKL13-2. The sequence continues at coordinate 1,534 of JBDTPE010000051.1, forward strand.
CGCGTCGTGAACGTCGCCGTCGTGTGCATATTCGCGCTTTTGAGCGGCAGGGCGGTATGCAATTCCACAGCATCGGGGCCGGCGACCGCGCTGAGACCATAATCGCGGCGTTGAACCCACGGGACCGCTTGGCCGTGGTTGAATCGTATTACAAACTCCATTTCCATTTCAACTTCGCCTTCGAGGCCTGTCACAATCCGCACCAAATCGATCTTTTTCTCGTCGTCGGTAAGCGGCATGAAGTCGGTTACTGCAGCTATGCCGGTAGCGGTCTCGAATCTGGTTTCGATGATTGCTGTGTCCTGCAGGTAACGCCGCGTCACCGCATTGATTGGGTCACGGGGTGCAATCTGCCAATGGCCATTTTCGCGCGTCCCGATCAGGGCGGCGAAACACGCAGGAGCGTCAAACCGCGGGAGGCAAAGCCAGTCGATAGAGCCATCTGAGCCAACCAAAGCGGCCGAAATCATGTTGCCGATCAGGCCATATTCTTCAATGCGTTTGCTTGGTTGCAAGGATTTTTCCGGGGAGTCCGTCGGCATCTCAGCCGCCATGAGCAAAGTTGGGATAGTCTGTCATTCCGCCATCGATGAAGATCGTCGTACCAGTCACGTACGATGCGACGTCGGAAGCAAGAACGACTACCAATCGAGAAACATCCTCCGGAACTCCTACCCGTCCAAGTGGGATTTTCGTCAAAAGGTCCTGGTAGCCAACCTTATCCCGCCACACGGAACTATTGATCGACGTCTTGATCGCTCCGGGTGCAATGCAAAGGACTCTAACGCCGTGAGGCGCCGCCTCCAAGGCCAATGTCTTGGCCATCATCGAAAGTCCGGCTTTGCTTGCAGTGTAGGCACTATAGCCGCTCCACGGGATGATCTCGTGGACACTGCTGGTATTAATAATCACGCCTGCTTTCTGCTTCACCATCCGCTTCAAAGCTTGCTGGGCGCAAAGAAAAGCGCCTTTGAGATTGATGTCGATTACCTTAGCCCAATCTGCCGGATCGCAGTCCCAACTGAGGGCAGCATGACCATCAATGCCGGCATTGTTAATCAGCACGTCAATCCCGCCCCATTCCTCATCCAGCTTTCCAAACATAGCGTTAACAGCTTGCGCGTCGGTGATGTCGGTTTGGACCGCTAGCGCCCTGCTGCCGCTCGCCATCATCGCAGTCATGAGATCCTGAGCCGCTTGGGGGTTCGTAACGTAATTGATGGCGACATTTGCGCCTTCCTTTGCAAATGCGTGCGCTATTGCTGCACCCAGCCCCGAGTTCCCTCCCGTGACGAGGACTCGTTTTCCGTTGAGATCTATATTCATTCCCGCATTCCCGCATAGCTGAACCGGCCCTATGACACTTAATGAGACCAGGACCGTACGGTTCCGTTGGCTTCCAACTTACGACCATTTGGTTTGGCTTCGTTGCTTTAGCCGCGCGCCGGTCAAAGCCAATTGCTTGCGGGTGAGTCATTGCGCAGAAAGTGTGAGGCGTACCGTTGGGACAGGGGTTCGCACACTCAACTAGACCAACCAAAGCGCCAAAACATCTAACAATTCAGCTCTATCGGAAATACAAGACTATTATCAAAATTCTGTAGTGTTGAACCAAACAATTCCCCATCCGTTATCGACCAAAGTTGCGAAAATTTGAATGGGCACTTCAGCGATCAAGGCGATAATTGAGCGAAATCTGAGCGTAACTTGGGTCGATAAGATTAGCGCGGCCATTGCCTTTTTCGTGTTTCTAATTGTTGCAATTGGATATTTGACGCTGATTTGGGCTGCTGGGCCGGCACCTCATGATCACATAACGACCACTTGCATCCGATGGCTAGTTGAGTGGGAGAAGCTGATTGCAATTCTTCCGTGGTTCGGTGCTCGGTTGTTGTACGCTGCATACACCGTTACTAAATTTGCGATGCAATTCTTGAAGCAACATAGAGGCCACCCTTCTACACCTTACCACGACCCTGGCCCGCACTTCTCCGGTAGATGACTATTTAGAGCTGGAGCCTATCTCGCCTATCATTGAAACTTCGGACGATCGCCTGCGTCGGAAATATCACTCAACCGGTCGCGCTGAATCAAGTAGATCTGAACCGGTCTCATGGTCGCGTTCCTTCTCGACCATGTCCGCAATATGTGAATCGGGAGCAACATCAGCAACTTGGGATTGTCCATACGTCTCCAGGGAAAACTTCTTCGCAGGCGTGGGCAAGACGGAATTGGCGCCTTTTAATGATTGAGGAGCGGTGTCATCGAAACGCAGCCGGTAAATCGGTTCGGGAAGCGCGAACCCAGCCGCTTCGAGAGCGCTCTTCGCAGCGTATATCGCAAGGCTGCGACCTTTGCCAAAATCGGTATTTCTTTGGTCCACCCAGCCAAAAAAACGAAGCACAATGTTAGAGTCGCCGATCTCTTGAATAATCGCAGCCGCTTTGGGAAAGCCCAAGACGAATTCAAGTGCATTAACGGCACCCAAGCCGACCGCCATGCCATTAACCGGGTTGTCTGAAGCGTCTATACCCAAGTCAAAATGAAAGCGCCGCTCGGAGTTGCGGGTATAATTCAGAATTATGGATTTAAACACGGTCGCGTTTGGAATACGCAGATGATTGCCATCCAAAGTCATGAGAATCGTAGCACGAGATGTAAGGCGTATAACACGCCCCTCATTGCCGTCGATCTCCACGTGATCGTTGGCACGAAATGGCTGACGTAAGCTTAACATCACGCTTGAAAAAAAGTTATCGACCGTGTCGCGCATGGCTAGCCCTAACGCAATTCCAATAACCCCGGCGCCTCCTAATACGCCTCCCAGGAGTGCCGTGGCACCGAGTATTTCCAAGGTTGCTATGAGTCCAAGCACGGCAAAAGTGAATCGAACGAAAGTTGCTACTAGCTCAGCAAGAAAAGGATTTGGTGTAAGGCTGCGCCATAAGCGGTTCATAGATCCCAAGAAATAACCGATCAATCCGATGACAATTCCAAGGCCGAGCGCCACTCCTATCAACGGAATTGCGCGAATTATGCCTTGTAGGTCTTCGCTATATTTTCCAAGGACCGGTGCAAGATTGGAATCTACGCGGGTGTCTCGGGTGAGGCCATTCTGTACGGTGACCACGCCCTGGATCCGCGCCGCGATCGCTTCCGCTCGGTTGATATCCCCACCGGCTGGCACTACGCCATCCAGAGTAACGACGCCGGCAGATACTCGAACGCGTACGTCGTGAAATGACTTAATTTCCGAAAAGATACTTTGAATGCGCTTCTGTATATCGGAGTTGTCGGATAGTGCCGCCTTTGCCGAAATAGGAGGCGAGGGGGGCGTGGAAGGTGATTCTTGCGCGAGGCTCGGAGAAGCGAAAAATACTGAGACAATCATCCAATAAAGGATCGTCCTCGCTTCCGACGCTCTCATGTACAGAGACCTCTGTATCCGATTGGGTGACTAACCAGTCCCTCCGTCCAAACACTCGTTGCAGCGCTTAGACAGTATAGTTATTTCGCCGATCTTCGACATTAGAAGCCGCGCCGCACAACAGACCACCCCTTAGGGTGGTCTGTTGGCACGCGTCGGCCGACAACTGAAACTTATCTCTGGCCGTAAATACGGATCGTGACGTTGCGCGCGCCCTCGGCGTGACAACGAAGAGTCAACTTAACAAGGTCGCGGCGGTTTCCGGGCAGATCAGCGCGGTTATACTGACCCCTGCGGAGCCTATCGCCAATATCTAGATCTTGGTCATCTCCATGTTCAAAATCGGCTCGCACTCGGCCACATCGAGCGTCGGATTCTACCGGCATCAAAGCAATGGCGCGAATGCCATTGCCGCGCCATCCGGCAGAGGCGACTTCGTGATCGCCCCGACCCTCGAATCGTTCCTCGCCTATTACGGACCACGTATCATCGTTGGGTGCATTGCGCCCTCGCATGGATTCGCCACGCCCGTCAACGCGATTGTCGTTGCCCCCACTGAAAAGCTGAGACCATACGCGCGGCCAGTCTGGGCTGCGCATCCATTCGGCGCGGTTTTGTCCAACGTCTGCCAAGATGCGCACCTTACCGCCCCAGCGCTCGTCTGCGCGACAATTGAACGTTAGGCTGGAGACATGCCTGGCATCGCCCGGCAGATCCACATTGACGGCGCGCCCTTCTACGAGGCGGCCCGAGAATATCTGGCGAGAACGGCCATTGCCGAAACGCGCTGTCACGGACCGGCAATTGATGTCGCTATCGGTAGCTCGCAATTGGAGGCGCTCCATGGCGCCGCCGAAGCGGTTATAGACAACATCCCGGTCCGGCTGACGGCTGACATCGACCGTGCCCAGGTTTTCCATGCCGGCGCGCGGGGGGACTGCCGCGAACGCTGGAAAGGTGGAACTGCTGGCGAGCAGTGCGACTGCGATAATGCGAATGGAATGTTTCATATTATGTCCTTATCGAAGAAAAGATGTCGAATGCGTATAAGGTTCAACGAGCGCTTGTAGTATTGAACGAATTTGAGAGTGGACTGTTCCGTCAAACGCTCATTCAAAGCCGATCTCTTCGGATGGCGCACTGCGCTATTGCAGGCCCGATGCGGCTCGCATTTTACGAAATATGGCGCATTCCCGGATCAAATTCGCTCTTCGTGCGTTAATTTTATGTCTGTTCGGAGATCCTTCCCGATCCGCACAGCCTATTAAAGCTTGTAATTGCGCTTCACTATTTAAGTCTAGGCGCACCGCAATTTCGTGGCGGTGAAATTGCGGTGCGCCTAGGGAAGAATTGGAATTCGCTAAAAACGAGTAGACGATTGTTTCTGGCGGTGCCTCGCAGGCCATTAAGTTGGGCTAAGTGCGGTACGTTTTTAGGTTTCGGTCTTCTATTGGCTACGGTCGCATGGTGATCTGGAATCCATTTGAGTCGTGACGCCTGGCGTCTGTGCAAATTGCATCACGGAGTTTATCGAAGGATAGAGAATTGAAAAATGAAAACATGTTCCCCAGCGAAGATATGGCACGCGATGCTGTACGCGTCTGGTCGATAGCAAAAGCCATAAAAGTCGCGATGGTGTCTTCGCGAGATAGACTGACCCGCGATCCCGAAATGCCTGATTTGGCGACGGGCAAGGTGCCCGACAGACTTGGGGACCACACAGCAGATACCCTTGTTACTCGTCCATTACGAGCGCGCTTCCAAGACGACAGTAGCGTAATTTGGTTCATACTGCCGCGCCGGAGCGCGTTGGCTGGGATGTCCAGCAGCGAAGACGCTCAGACCATGATGGTGACGTTTTCCAATGGCGGCGAAGGTGACCACATCGTTTTCGAAGGCGTGGCCTCACTCTCCGAAGACCGGGCGATAATGGCGTCGCTGTGGGACAGCCATGCCGAAATACATTTTCCGAAAGGCGCCAAAGATCTCGCCGCAGTCCTGATACGGTTCGAACCGCATTCAGCACGTTTCTGGACCGGGGGGCAGGATTTTGTCAGCTTCGTTGTTCACTACATAACTGCCAAGATGACCGGCGAACCCCAGAAAGTCGGCACGCATGGAATGGTTTCGCCCCTTTAATGCTAAGTGATACTCGCCATGTTATTTCCAAAGATTGAAGCAGCCATGCGCAAACAGTGCGCGACCGCCCTAATCACCCTTATAGCGTTTTCCAGCGTTGGGTTAACCAGCGCTGATGCAAATTTGATGGTCGGAATGCTAAGACCCCACTCTACTCAAGTCCTCGGCCATGAATCTGACAACGGTGAATTTGGACGCTATTACATCCAGTATCGCAGTCGCGACAATCACAACATGCGTCGCGGGGATGCCAATGGCCGCGACCATCATGGCTATAATCGCGACGCCTTCCGCGACCGCAACTATTGGGATCGCCGCCATGGCAGAGGCTATTACAACCGCCACTATGGTAGCTATCGCCGCGACAATGATTCCGCCATCGCAGCGGGGTTTCTGGGCTTGATACTCGGCGCTGCTATTGCTGGGTCCAGTAATGACCGCGACTACGCCCGATCCCGCCTAGCCGACCAAGATTGGATTGCAAGCTGCTCGCGCCGTTACAAGTCCTTTGACCGCAGTAGTGGCACATATTTGGGCTACGATGGCTACCGACACTATTGTCGCTGAGAGGTAGGACGTCGCGGCTCAATTGAGATAGAGAAATGGTGTTCTTCCTATCAGAGTGTCGCCACGATAGGAGCCGGAGAGTTTGACTTCATCGTTCGCAGAATGACTGACCCATTATCCGGGATTTGCCTTGTCAAGGAGGAGTGCCGAAAAGCAAGAAATATCGTCAAAACGTACCCAACAGAGCCAATCAATAGAACCATTGCGACCGACCAACGCCGCAGTTGAGTTATCCCCGATTAAGCCATAGTCCTCAATTCTCACCGGTTCGGTGAGCCGAGTAATAGATTGAATCTTTCCGTGAGGATCTGATGGCGACCGCGCGTGAGTTGCCATCGCGGGGATATCATAACAGAGTGTTTGTCCATAACTTCAACAGTCATGGTTGGCTGCCTAGTTCATTCCGTATCGCATTGACCCGGCGCTGGAGGCTGGCCTTGTCGCTCGGATTTGCGATATCACGTTCGCCATCGGCCATCACAAGATCAATATGGCGCCGAACGGACGCACGCCGGGTGGGATCCTGCTCGCATTGGACGACTTTTCTCAGGATATCCACCATATGTATCAAAACCGTCGGGCTTCCCTTGGCGCTTTGACGGATGTCGTTGAGCATTGCATCCATAAGTCCGTCGTAGGTGGTGATGTCGCGCTGGAAAACCACCCGCTCATTCCGAGCTGTGGCGCCGGTCGGCAAGGTTTTTGTAGCAAGAACACAAAGGGCTGCCCCTAGTCGATCCAAGATTCGGTTCGCGGTCCTGGGGTCGTTAATGCCAGAAGACAAGGCGCGAACCGCAATATCGACGAGCTGTTCTACGGTATACTCGAGGTCGCCTGAAGCTGTGGGATAGGCTCCCAACACCATCGCCTGTTCCAAAATCTTGTCGACGCCGTCGATTCCGGGCACGACTATTGCCAGTGGTGCACCGGGAAATACAAAATCACCTATGCGGGCATTCAGGCGGACTGCAACGCCGTGTTCTTCAGCCCAGTCTGCGATTTGGTGATCATCCAGTTGCTGAATATAGCCGGACCCTCCATGTACTACTGGCACTCCGGCTTTCCAGTTTGCATCGTCTATGCGGGGGGAGCTATCGGTATCTGTAGCCAAATTGTCCACGCGTTGATGAAGGTCTTCATAAACGAGGTCAATTACGGTATCGAAGTTAATCCGGCTAGCGACGTGATTTACGAAGTAAATCAGCATCGCCACGCAAAGCAGTGCCAGGAATATCGCTCCGGTAATAGCCATATGTGGTACAAAAGCACCCTGTTCGGCGCCACGAACGCTGCGCAGCACAATCAGGGCGTAAGAAAATGTTGCGAGATAGATTCCAAGCGTAGTTTGGTTTCCCCGATCCTGAGTAAAATTATGTAAGAGCCGAGGGCCCATCTGGCTCGACGCCAAAGTCAGCGTCGCGATAGTGATGGAAAATACTGTGCCGGCGACGCCAATGGTCGATCCAGCCACTGCACCAAGTAAAGTTCGCGCGCCGGTTTCGCCGCCGCTATAGAGCCAAACATTCATAAAAAAGGGAACCTTCAGCTCCCATCGATCGAAATTGATCAAAAGCTCCGCAAGAAGAATCCCGCAGAACACGATCAGGCTAGGCCGCAGCCAGAAGCTACTATTAATGTCCTCTAGCCGTTGGCGGAGCTTTGCATTCATTAAGCCTTGTACCACAGCGCGAGGGAAAAGCTTATCTACTCTACGGTGTGGCCGCCGTTCCGATGGCGGGAACCCGGCGGCGCACTGCCAAGATAAGTAGCTGACCTTCAGCAGCCCTATTTACGTTAGCATACGAGGCAGGATCTCCAAGGCCGCTGCTGAGAAGACGAGGGCAAGCGAAAGTCCTGACCGAGCATTACTGAACAAAATTGCCAAGAACCTGTTTCGACCCATCAGACATCGCTCGGAACGCTCGCACAAACATCGGAAATTGCCAGGACGACGGACAAAGGGCGGACGGGTTGCCTGATTGGCGGAAGGCGATCTTGGCCGCCCTTGAATTGAGCGCGACGCTGATCCGGTTTTCGCCCGATCGGCTCGTGTTCACTCAGTGTCGCAGCCATTACGGGAAGATCAGCAGATCGCAGGCGTTATAGGGGGCAGCTTTTCCGAAACTGGAAAAGTCAGTTTTCGCACTTTGCCTAGATTTGAAATTCGATAGGGCGGTGTGGGTGCGGAAGCACGCACAGGCCATCTCCGCTGCTTCATGGCAAGACGCTGGGGTTGAGGAGGATCGTCCCGTGGGATAGAGTCTGAGCATGGATGTGGCTGGGATCATGGGCGACTATCTTGCGCTGGCGCTTGTGGCGCTGGCGGCACTAGGTTTGGTGGCGGTCATCCAGAAATTCCGAAACCGTCACTGATGCGCAATAGACCGTCCGCGCGGCAACGCTCGTCGGCCGTGCAAATCTGTTTGTTCTTTTCAAATTCTGCGCCAAGTCCAAATTCGCCGAACATTCCACCAGGC
>JBDTPE010000052.1:0-10071 GCA_039932875.1 Betaproteobacteria bacterium
TCTTTCTTACTACCATGGACGCGTCTCAACGGCAGCGGTACAAATTCCCGGTGTGCGCGTCACGCGAGCCAACACCGTGGGTTCGACCAGTCAGAATGGTGTTTCCGGTCGCATTGGTCCGCAGTTCGACATTAGCAAAGATGCCACCATTTACGCCACTTATTCGAAAGGCTATAAAGGACCCGCCTTCAACGCGTTTTTTAATATGTCCGCGATCGATGATTTTGCCCTGGCGCCTGAAAAATCCAAAAGTTTCGAAGTCGGCCTCAAATCCACCCTGCTCGACAACCGCTTACGATTCAATGTGGCTGCATTCGACACCAAATACACGGGCTATCAGGCAAACTTTCCTGACATCGTTAGCGGTACTGTTGTTACCCGCTTTATCAATGCAGGAGACGTATCCACCAAGGGCTTCGAGGTCGATTTCGATGCCAAGGTCACCAAGCAATTCACGATCGCTGGCGCTTACGCCAGAACCAAAGCGCGTATCGATAAATTCAACTGCCCGGCAACTGCAACTTGTCCGAGCCTCGACGGTGCGCCTTTGCCGTCAGCGCCAGACAATAAAGTCAATGTTCGCGCCAACTACAAGATGGATGTGGGCAATGGGCTGAAGTTGGATCTTGGGGCCGATTACAGCTGGCAGAGCGAAGTGCAGTTCGACCTTTCCACGTCGACCAACACCATCCAGCCGTCGTACGGGATATTCAATATGTCCATCGCCTTGTCCAGTCCCGCCTCTGGCTGGCGTGTCGCCGTGCTCGGCAAGAATCTGGGTGACAAGTCTTACGCCGCGTTCCTGGGCTCCGGTGCAAATACGCAGCGCTCGGTGCCGCGCGACGATCAGCGCTACTTCGGTGTCACTGCGCGCCTGGATTTCTAATCAATCAGGCAGGGATTGTGCGCGGACGGTCACCTGCCATCCGCGCACCAAAACACGCAGGTAGACCACATCCTATCCACGTGTCCGCCAATTCCGGCAATGATTTTACAGTTGTGACACTTTAGGCCCCTCGTGTCTGCAAACATTTCCCGCCGCGCCCTTGACTCCCTGCGCAGCCAACGTTGGCTAGCAAAGGACGATATGCGGTCGTTCGCTCACCGGCAACGATTGCAGCAGCGCGGCCTAAGGCGCGAGGAGTTTCTCGACCGTCCGGTCATTGCCATCGTCAATACCTGGTCGGATTTGTCACCCTGCCACTCGCATCTGCGCGAGCGCGCGGCATCGATACGCGATGGCATCTTGCTTGCGGGCGGCTTTCCAGTCGTGCTCCCGGCACTGTCGCTCGGCGAAGTGATGGTTAAACCCACCACGATGCTTTACCGAAACTTGCTTGCCATCGAAACCGAAGAATTGCTGCGGTCACACCCGATTGACGGTGCGGTCCTGCTCGGCGGCTGCGACAAGACGACGCCGGGTTTGCTGATGGGTGCGATCAGCATGGACATTCCCGCCATCTATTGTCCCGCTGGCCCCATGCTCAATGACCGATACAAGGGCCAAGCGGTCGGTGCGGGTACCCACACCAAGAAATTCTGGGACGAGTACGTTGCGGGCAACATCAAACAGCCCGAGTGGATCCGGCTAGAAGCCAAAATGACGCGGTCGCCCGGTACCTGCAACACGATGGGCACGGCAAGCACCATGACATCGATTGTCGAAGCGATGGGATTCACCTTGCCGGGTGCGAGCAGCATTCCGGCGATGGATGCAAACCATGTGCGCATGGCCTCCGAATGCGGTGCACGCATCGTCGAGATGGTCTGGGAAGATCTCAAGCCCTCGCGCATGCTGACGGCGGATTCGCTGGTGAATGGCGTTGCCGCATACATGGCGCTAGGGGGCTCGACTAACGCCGCCATACACCTTATCGCCATCGCGGGACGCGCCGGACTCGTGCTGACACTCGACCAAATGGACGAAGCTGCGCGACGCATACCGGTCATCGCCAATCTATTCCCATCTGGCGACAAATTGATGGAAGACTTTTACTATGCCGGCGGGATGCCAGTGTTGTTGCAGAACATTCGTACACACTTGAAGCTTGACGCCTTGACCGTCACCGGTAAATCGCTTGGCGAAAATATCGCTGCCGCAGAATGTCTGGATACTGACGTGATTCGGACCATCGATCGGCCGATTGCGCCGGGCGCAGCTCTGGCCGTGCTGCGGGGAAACATCTGTCCGGATGGTGCGGTCATCAAACCCTCTGCTGCAAGCACGAAATTCTTCAAACACCGCGGCAAGGCGTTGGTGTTCGAATCCAATGCACAAATGCTTGCACAAATACATCTGCCGGACCTGGATGTCGACGAGAACACTGTATTGGTGTTGAAGCATGGTGGCCCGGTAGGCGCGCCCGGCATGCCTGAGTGGGGCAACCTGCCCATCCCCAAAAAATTACTGCAGCTTGGTGTGCGTGACATGTTGCGTATTTCGGATGCGCGTATGAGTGGAACACACTACGGTAGTTGCGTCGTGCATGTGGCGCCCGAGGCGGCGGTAGGCGGTCCGCTGGCGCTGGTGATGACAGGCGACGTGATTGCGCTCGACATCGAGGCGCGTACGCTCAATGTGGAGGTACCCGCCGCAGAGCTGGAGCGTCGCCGCGCTTCGTGGAAGGCGCCCGCACCCCTTTACGAGCGGGGCTTCAGCCGCCTTTACATCGAGCGCGTAACTCAAGCGGACCAAGGCTGCGATTTTGATTTCCTCATGGGTAACGCTGCAACGCCCGAACCTTCCATCTACTGAGGCCAATATGGATCCTTTCATCAATCCGTTTCGCACGCTGCTTGCCCAGCCCAGTATTCCGCTAGGCACTTGGCTCATGTCTGGCACCGCCTCCACGGCTGAGGCAATGGGCTGCCTCGGTTTCGACTGGCTGGTCGTGGATATGGAACACGTTCCTATCGACGTCAAAGACACCTATCAGATACTGCAAGCCATCGCCGGCACGGGTTCTGTGCCGGTGGTACGCCTCGCTTGGAACGAATTAGTCACGGTGAAGCGTGCGCTGGATATTGGTGCACAGACACTGATGTTCCCGTTCGTGCAGAACGCCGACGACGCAGGTCGCGCAGTCGCTTCAACGCGCTATCCGCAGACTGGAGACGTCAATCCCGGTACGCGCGGCTTTGCAGCCATGCACCGTGCCAGCCGCTATGCAACCGCAGCCGATTATGGAAAGCGCGCTAACGACGGCATCTTTCGCATGATCCAGCTGGAGACCCCTGCCGCTATTGAGCGCCTTGAAGAAATCGCTGCGGTCGAGGGTGTAGATGCGCTGTTCATGGGGCCCGGCGATTTATCTGCGGCTATGGGGCAGATCGGCAATATCGGCCACCCTGAGGTACAAGCGGCGATCAAGGACGCGGCGACGCGCGCGAAGAAAATTGGCAAACCCATCGGTATCGTCGGCCCCACGCCAGAAATGGTCCAGCAGTTCATCGGTTACGGCTACAACTATGTCGCCATCGCCTCCGACATGGGCATGATGATGCGTCAGGCCAATGCGTTCCTGAGCGCAATGAAGCCGGCGCTGGCCAAGCAGTTGAACACCGGCGTGTACTGAAAATGGTCCGCCAATGAACGCGCCAGTCGCCACCGGCGTCCGCTTCGAAAACGTTGTCAAAATTTACGACAAGGGTATCAAAGTCGTACACGGCATTAATCTGGACATCCGCCCAGGCGAGTTTGTGGTTTTCGTCGGCCCGTCGGGTTGCGGAAAATCCACGCTCATGCGCATGGTCGCCGGGTTGGAGTCAATCAGTGGCGGGACGATTTCAATCGACGATCGGATCGTCAACGACTTGCCGCCGCGGGAACGCGATATCGCCATGGTGTTTCAGAATTACGCGCTGTACCCGCACAAAAATGTTTTCGATAACTTGGCCTTCGGCTTGAAACTGCGCAAATTCCCAGCTGCCGACATCGACCGGCGTGTGAAAGAAGCGGCCGCAATCCTTAAGATCGATCATCTGCTCGACCGCAAGCCACGCGCACTTTCCGGTGGCCAACGGCAGCGGGTGGCAATGGGACGTGCCATCGTGCGGCAACCGAAGCTGTTTTTGTTCGACGAACCCCTATCAAATCTCGACGCACTGTTGCGCTCAGAAATGCGCACTGAAATCAAGAAACTGCACCAACGCATCGGTGCCACCACCATCTACGTCACCCACGATCAAGTTGAGGCGATGACGCTGGCCGAGCGCATTGTTGTGCTCTCCGCGGGTAAGATCATGCAGGTTGGCACTCCAGATGAAATTTACAATTGGCCTGTTTCCCGATTTGTGGCGGGCTTTACAGGTTCGCCGCCGATGAACTTTCTGGACGCTGCAATCGAATTGGTCGACGGCGACGCCTGCGTGGCACTGGGCAATAGCACGCAGCGTCTGCTGCTGCCAAATCATCAGGACTACACTCGCACGCTCGCCGGACGCGCTGTCACTTTTGGCGTTCGCCCGGAGGACATCCACATCGAGCAAACAAGCAGCAGCGCCGTGCGACTCGACGCGCGCGTCGTGGTGCTGGAGCCTTTGGGCGCTGAGACCTTGGTGACGCTCGCTTGCGAAGGCGGCGAGTTGGTAGCGCGCCTGCCGCCAAATCTGCCGTTTGCGACCGGAGACAAGACGGCAGTATGGGTGAATATGGACAAGTGTCATTTTTTCGACAAAGACACCAACATGGTGTTGCGCGCCGTTTGATGAGCGATGACATGATCAGCCGCGCTGCTACCAGCTGCATGGCAATCCTGCTTGCCGGGTTTGTGCAGGTCACTATCGCGCAGTCTGCACAAACAGAGCCAGTCAATCTGAAGGTCTACGTTGGCGGCCAGCAGCGCCCGGACATCATGCGTGAGTTGTTCGCGCAGTACTCGACTATGCATCCGGGGGTAAATATTTCGCTCGAAATCGGTGGCGCTACTTCAGAGCTGAACCAGAAGTATCTCAACATGGTGTTGACTGCCAGGGATTCAACGCTCGACATTTTTCTTATCGACATCATTCGGCCAGCGCAATTTGCCGCCGCCCGTTGGGCCGAGCCACTGGATCCTTATTTCGGCAATGACGCCGAGGCTGAACTTTCGCGCTACCTGCCGGCGTATCGCGAGGCCAATACCGTCAATGGCAAGATGATGGCATTACCTGCGCTGGCCGACTCGCTGTTCCTTTATTACCGCAAGGATTTGCTGGCGAAGTACCACGAGAAGCCGCCGACAACCTGGCCGGAACTGGCGCGCATCGCCCGTAAGATCCAGCAGGGTGAAAACAATCCTAATCTGCAGGGCTTAAGTTTTCAGGGCAAAGCGGTGGAAGGCGCGGTGTGCACCTTTCTGCTGCCGTACTGGAGCCTCGGCGGCGAAATCATTCGTGACGGCAAGACCTCGTTCGAACGCGGCAAGGCCGAAGCCGGTCTCGAGATGTGGCGCACCATGGTCAGTGAAGGTATCGCAAAAAAGAACATTGCCGAGGTCGGTACCGACGACACGCGCAAGGAGTTTCAGGCGGGCAAAGTCGTCTTCGGTGTCATCTGGGGTTATGCCTGGAATCACTTTCAGGGCGGCGCGGATACCCAGGTCAAAGACAAGGTCGGCGTCGTCAAGTTGCCGGCCATGCCCGGCGGTAAGCCGGTGTCTTGCATGGGCGGCTGGAACTGGGCTGTCTCGGCATATTCGAAGCACAAGCCCGAGGCGGTGTCTCTGATCCGTTGGCTGTCCAGTCCCTACGTCTCAAAGCAACTGGCGCTCAGGGGTTCGTTTCATCCGGTGTTCCCGGCCGTGTATCAGGATCCAGAAGTACTCACAGCCGTGCCTTGGTTCGCAGATGCTTTGCCGGTCGTCGAGACCGCGCGACCAAGGCCGGTCACGCCGGTCTACAAAGCGATCTCGGATGCCTTGCGCATCAACACCAATACCGTCATGGCGGGCGTGAAAACACCCAAGCAAGCGCTGGACGAAATCGAACAGCGCGTCGCGCGAGCATTGCGATAACCGCAAACCAGCATGAGCCAACGTTCCCTGCGCGACCGCATTCTCGACCCTAGCGAAACAGCGCTGGCCTGGGCATTGCTGACACCGGCGATCCTGTTTATTTTGGTCATCGTCGCCTACCCGGTTTCAAAGCTACTATTCAACAGTCTGTTTGATGTGCGTCCCGCGCTCGGTGTACCGATCACCTTCGTTGGCCTCGACAATTACGCCACCGCGCTGTCGGACAGCATGTTTTGGCGGGCTGTGAAAAATACGCTGATCATTACCTTTGTCACGGTGCCTGGCGCACTGGTGATCGGCCTGGGCCTCGCCATGCTGGCCAATATGCCGTTCCGTTTTCGTAGTCCCATCCGGCTGGCACTACTGCTGCCCTGGGCATTGCCGCTGGCATTCGTCGGCCTGATTTTCGCCTGGTTCTTTCATAGCGAGTACGGCATTGTCAATGATGTCATTCGGCGCTTCGGCGGTGAACCGCAGATCTGGTTCAATTCGCCCGCGCTGACCATGATGGCAATCTGCATCGCCACCATCTGGAAGACATCATCATTCATGGCGCTGATCCTGCTGGCGGGCTTGCAGACCATCCCGGCGTCGCTTTACGAAGCGGCCGAAGTCGATGGCGCGTCAAAGTGGACGCAGTTTATTGAGATCACGCTGCCGCTGCTGGTGCCATCGATGTTGGTGGCGCTGATCTTTCGTACCCTTACGGCGATCCAGTCGTTCGATATCCCGTTCAGCATGCCCGGGCCCGGGGAAGAGGCACAAACGCTGGCGATGTACATTCAGCTCAACACGGTTGACTACCTCGATCTGGGTTACGGCTCAACCCTGGCGGTGTTCATGTTCATGCTGTCGATGGCAACGACGTTTGTATACCTGCGCTACGTGCGAGGGGACAAGTAATGCGTAATTTTTTCACGGCGAAGCGTTTGCGTTGGTTTGCGGCCGCCATCGTGCTATTCAACGGCTTCTTCCCGGCGCTGTGGATTTTTTTCACGTCGCTGAAGAATGAAGTTGAGTTGACCGCCAAGCCGATCACCTACTGGCCGGAGAATCCTGTCCTCACCAACTACATCGCCGCGTTTCGCGATCAGCCGCTGCCGGGTTACCTGCTCAATAGCGCCATTGTCGCCATCCTGTCGATGCTGCTGTCGCTGTTCATCAGTGCGCTTGCTGCCTATGCCATCGCTCGCTTGAATCTGAAGCGCCGCAACCTGATTCTCACCAGCATCATTGCCGTGTCGATGTTTCCGCTGGTCACGCTGATGGTGCCGCTGTTCGAGATCATGCGTGGCCTCAATCTGCTCAATAGCTACACCGCGCTGGTGCTGCCCTATACGGTGTTGAATTTGCCGATCTGCACGCTGATACTGGTGAGCTTTTTTCAGGACATTCCGCGCGATATCGAGAACGCGGCGATGATCGACGGTTGCACGCGACTCGGTGCGCTGTGGCGCGTCGTGATGCCGCTGGCGGCGCCGGGTGTGTTTACGGCGGGGATACTCGCCTTCGTCAATTCGTGGGATGAGTTCTTGCTGTCGATGTCGATGAACGCTGCCGTCGCTTATCGGACGTTGCCGGTCGGTATACAGATGTATCAGGGCGAGTTTTCGTTCCCATGGCCGACGATTTCTGCTGCACTGGTGATCGCGCTGGTGCCGGTGGTGACGGTGATCCTGATTTTTCAGGAACGGGTGGTCAGCGGATTGACGTCCGGGGGCTTGAAAGGATAAATAGTCAAACCCTAGCGCTGGTGCGGCCCTTCGGCACAAAATGCCTCAGAAGCCTCGTCAATGCTAGTGTTTCAATAATGCATGCAGGGGGCAGTAAGTGTCATCCGATCTATTCCAGCAAAGCAGCTTTCAGCGCCTGACTGACGTCCAGTTCGTCGAAGCCGACGCCAATCACGCACGCTTTACCGTCGATGGCATCGCGCTCATCATTTCTGCGCACGCCGCCGACACGCTGCGCATCGAGCTTGGAAAATCACAGCTGCCTGACTACGGCTTGCTGCAGCAAACTTCCGCGACGCAGGACCTGCGCGTGACGCCCCAAGATGGCGCCTGGCGCGTCTCATGTGGGGATGTCGCGCTCACGATCGCGTCTCAGCCGCTTCGATTTTCGTTGTCGATGGCGGGCAAGGCCGTGCTCACGTCCATCACCGATCAACATTTCCGCGGACGGACGCGGACGCCTTCGGTGGGTCTGCAGCAAGGCGACGATTCTGGAAACACTCCTCGCCATTGGTGTGTGTCACTCGCATTGAACAGCGACACGGCGGTGTACGGTTTCGGCGAGAAGTTCGGCCCGCTCAACAAACGCGGGCAACTGGTGCGCGGTCGCACGGAAGATGCACTCGGCGTCAACACGGAGCTGTCGTACAAAAACATTCCTTTCTGCTGGAGCCCGGATGGCTGGGGGCTGCTCGCCAACACGCCTGGCGTGGTGCGCCACGGGGTCGGTTATCCACAATGGTCGCATCGCACCTACGTGGTCGAAGTCGAGGATGACGCTCTCGACTTGTTCCTGTTCACTGGCGAGCCCGCCAACATTCTTGAGCGCTACACCGCACTGACCGGTCGTGCGCCGGTGCCGCCACTGTGGAGCTACGGCATGTGGCTTTCGCGCGCTTATTACAAGGTGCCGCAGGAGGCTATCGATACCGCAGCAGAGTTGCGTCGCCGGCAGATTCCGTGCGACGTGATTACCCTCGATGGACGTGCCGCGTGGGAGGTACGCACCCGTTTCGCGTTCGAGTGGGACAAGAGCCGCTTTGATGATGCAAAGAAATCCCTGTCAGCGCTACATGCCCACGACCTCAAAGTGTGCGTCTGGGAATATCCGTATGTGTCTATCCACAATCCGCTGTTCGCCCAACTCGAGGCCAAGGGCTGGCTATTGAAGAATCGCGACGGAAAAGCCTACGTTTTTGACTGGGTAAAAGATCCGACCGACGACCCGTTCGGCAAAGTGCTCACGCCGTTGCCACCGTCGGGCATATTGGATTTCACCCATCCAGAAGCCGCGCAATTCTGGGCCGACAGCCACGACAAACTGTTCGACGATGGCGTCGATGTCATCAAGACCGACTTCGGTGAGCAGGTCGAAGACGACATGGTCGCGGCCAACGGCGACAGCGGCCGACGCTTGCACAACGTATATCCGCTGCTTTACAACCAGTGCGTGTGGAATGCCACCCAACGCTACAACGACAAACACGGCCGCGGGCCGGCAATGGTGTGGGGCCGCGACGGCTTCATCGGCAGCCAGCGCTACCCGATGCAATGGGGCGGCGACCCGCAGACCGATTGGGAAGGCATGGCCGCGAGCATTCGCGGCGGGCTGGGCTACGGCATGAGCGGGGTACCGTACTACGCCACCGATGTCGGCGGCTTTTATGGCGCGCAGCAACCCGATGCCGAGCTGTATTTGCGCTGGACCGCCAACGGCATTTTTTGCTCGCACTTTCGCTATCACGGCATTGGCGAACGCGAGCCGTGGGCGCTTGGCGCTGAGGTTGAGGCGACGGCAAAGAAACTACTCGCGTTCCGGTACCGGCTGATCCCGTACATGGTGGGCGCATCCGAGCAGGCTGCACGCACCGGCTTGCCGTTGATGCGCGCGATGCCGTTGGCCTTCCCGCATGACCGACTGGCGCGATCCTTTGAAGGGCAATACCTGTTTGGCGATGCCTTGTTGGTGGCGCCGATCATTCAGCCCGGCGGGTGCGTTGAGGTGTACTTCCCCGCCAGTCAAGCCTGGTACGATCTGGACACCAATGAACGCATTGAGGGTGGCCAGATTCGCACGATATCGAAGTCGATTGAGCAGTTGCCGGCCTGGGGTCGCGAAGGTCACCTGCTATGCCTCGGCCGCTCGGTGCAGCACACCGGTGAAATTGATCTGGCGTCGCCAATTGAGGAGGTGCGCGCTTTTGGCGTTCCCACGTCGGCACCCTGCGTGATGCAATCGTGCGTGACGGTGACATGGGAGAACGGCGAAGCATGCATCACCGGCATCAAAGCTTCGCAATGCCGTTTGCCAGCGGGATTGCAGGCGGTCGATGTTTCGGGTGGCG